>CACXNH010000001.1 GCA_902768955.1 uncultured Bacteroidia bacterium
GCTGGTGATGCTTCCCATAGAATTCCGTTATCTCCTGTCGTGTCATCTCTTTCAGGTCGTTTCTGTCTTTATAACGCAAAAACACCCGGTTTGTTGCAGTACCGGGTGAATTATTTTTCGAAAAAGGAGAAATGGACGCGGCCGTAGTGCCGCTCCTTAACGAAATGGGGATGCTCCGTAAATGAGTGCTCATCTCCGTGCTCCAGGATGAAATAGCACTCCGGGTGAAGGATATCCAGGGAGAAAATGATGTCCGGGATGGTTTCAAGGCCCTCAATGGCATACGGGGGATCCGCGAAAATGATATCGAATTTTTCCCGGCAGATGGGGAGGAAATCAAAGACGTTGTCACGGACCATGGTGACATTGGTGAGGCCAAGGCGGGCAGCTTCAGTCTTGATGAAAGAGGCGTTCTCACGGGCCATTTCAACCGAATACACGCGGGCTGCACCGCGGGAGGCGAATTCAAACGCTATTGAACCGGTGCCGCCAAAAAGGTCCAGAACTTTCAGGTCCTGGAATTCGTATTCATTGTCAAGAATATTGAATAGCCCTTCCTTGGCAAAATCTGTAGTGGGACGGGCTTTGTAACCCGCGGGGGGAAGAATCACCTTTCCCTTGAGTTTTCCGCCGATAATCCTCATAGGCGGGAAACGGACTTGAAGTAGCGGTACAGGGACATCTCCGCCTCAGTGGTGAGGGGAGTGCGGAAACAAACCGTGGACACTTCAGGATTTAGCTGGAGCCTTTTCAGGGCCAGGAACAGGAAGTATTCTGCGGTGGTGAAATCTGGTGCCTGGAAGGTATTTGCAAGGGAGAGGCTCTTGCCCTGGGCTATTACAAGGTGAAGCCAGCCATCTGCCCATGAGGCCACAATCTTGTTATACTCTGAGATGCCGTCCAGTTCCTTAAGAAGGTAATACATTTCCGGAAGCACCTTCACGGGCTGCCCGGAAGTGGGGAGGACGGTGTTTGCCAGGACTTTTGAAAGGGATTCGCCGATGGAGTTGGAATACACCAGAACGGATGCCAGGGAAGGAACCGGGACGTATTCCACAATGTCTCCGGGAGACAGTGCCACAACCTCTTCAAGCGCTGCACGGGCCTCCTGAGGATTGAAGAAAGGCTCAGGAACCAGCGCAACCTTTGGAGTGAGGAGGGAGATATCTACGGTTGAGTACCTTTGCTGGAACTCCCGCGTGGTAAAGACCTTCTCACTTCCGATCCAGGGGGATGCATTAAAAGAATATCCACTCAAGCAGACTTGAATGGATATTCCTGTACTGCCGACAGTACTGTTATTCCCAGTTACCGGCATTGTTGTTAGGAGCAGTTACGCTGCCAACCTGAAGACCTTCGTACTTGTTCTGGTCCTTGCGGTCTGCGTCAAGGTTGATGCGGAGCTGGTTGTCAAGGCCCTTGCACAGAGCCCTGTAGGGCATACGGGCCTCAAACAGGGGAACCTGGACACCGGATACGGTTTTGATTGCAGATTCCATCTCAACTTCCTGACCGCCGGAGAACGGGATATATCTGAGGGAGTCTATGCAGAAATCCGGACGATTGTGGAAGAGTGTATCCTTTACGGGGATTGCGGTAACAGTTGAGAATACAACCTTCTGGCCGTTTTCATACGCTTCCTGGAGCTTTGCGGTAATCTCTGCGGGTTTGAGCCTGCGGTTTGCCTTCTTGATGGCCTCTGTGTTTGCTACTGCAATTGAGTCATCGTTGGAACCGATCTGCATTATGATGTTCATCTTGCCTTCCTCATAGAAAAGCTTGAGGGAGTCCATGGTGGGGCTGAAACGGCCGTTTTCACTCTTGAAGGCAACCTGAAGGGTACGGATGTCCTTAAGACGCTGGATGGCTACCTGTGAACGCGCAGCAACCTCATTGTTGAATTTAACGGGCTTCTGGATGCTCTTTATGGTGAGCCAGACAAGAAGTACGATGATGGCTGCAAGAACAAGCTCTAAGGCGATTTTTACGGATTTGTTCATTATTTTAGTGTTTTACAATAATCAAAACTTCTCGCAAAGTTAAAAAAAAGGTTTCTCAAAAGCAATAATCTTTTGTAAATTTGCCGATGCAAACTGTAAGCGTATGATTGGCTGCATAGGAAAGGAGAAGATAGACGCCTTCAGAAAACTGCTGAGGAACGCCAGGAAAGTGGCCCTGGCGGGGCATATACACCCTGACGGGGACGCAATAGGCTGCGTCACCGCTCTTGCCCTTTACCTTGAAAGGGAACTGGGCAAGGAAGTGGTATGCATGTTCCCTGACGCCCTGCCACAGAGCCTTGAGTTTGCAAAGAATCCCTCGCTTAGGTATCTCTGGGGTATTACGGAGGCATCAGACCTTATAGTCCTCATGGATTGCAACGCCTTTTCACGCACGGGGCTCCTGGAGGAAACCCTTGCCCGGGCGGCCGTTCCCAAGGTTCTCATAGACCACCATCTCAACCCTGATACTGATAGTTTCAACCTGGTTTTCTCAACCCCGGATATCTCATCGGCATCGGAGCTCACTTTCTGGATCCTGAAGGCCCTGGGATGGGATTTGAATGACCGGGAGATAGGTGGTGCCCTCCTTGCGGGCATGACCACAGACACCAACAACTTTGCAAACTCCGTGTTCCCGTCAACGTTCACAATGGCTTCAGAACTTATAGCCGCCGGCGTGGACAGGGACGCCATTCTCCGGGACATATATTTCAGCTACCGTGAAAACAGGGTCCGGCTTATGGGCTATATGCAGCACGAAGGTCTCAAAATCCTTCCTGAAGGCGCCTCGTATATGATTCTCACAAAAGAAATCCAGAAGCGCTTTGACTTCAGGGAAGGGGAGAGCGAAGGCCTTGTGAACATCCCCCTTTCAATCAAGGATGTGAGGCTGTCACTCCTTCTCAAGGAGGATGATGACCATTACAGGGTATCTCTCCGCTCAAAGAAGGGCACAAGCGCCCAGCGCTGCGCCATGACATTTTTTAACGGTGGCGGCCATGAGAACGCTGCCGGCGGAAAACTCTTCCCGGAAAGAGACCTTGGCGGCCACAGCCTGGAAGAATACGTAAAACAAGCACTCCTGGAGTCACTGAAATGAAAACCAAGGCACTTATACTGGCGGCATTGCTGCTCATCGGCTGGGGCTGCTCCAAGCAGTCTCTCAAAGCCACTTATGACAGGCAGGCCGGCTTCATAGACTCTTTTGTCCAGGCCCAGATGAAGTCTGACCCTGAAGCCACTCTGGTACACAACGAAGAAGCATGGCGCCTCACCCTGAAGGACCACAGGGACCCCGGAGATTCCCTGCTTCAGGGTGGCCAGGTAACCCTTGAATACGCAAGCTACACGCTCACAAGCGGATCAATATCGGCCTCAAACCTGATTGAGACAAACCGTAAGGAAATTGCCGATGCCGCAAACTGGAAACTGTCAGACTCAACCATCTTCCAACCTGTCACACTTACCCTTGACAAAACCCTTGTGGACGGCCTTAGGATGGGCCTTCACGGCGTCCAGCCCGGAGACGAAGCCTATATCCTCTTCACCGGAGAATATGCATACGGAAATAAGGAAAACGGCACGATTCCTGCAAAATCGGCCCTTGTCTATCATGTTTGGATTGAAAGTATAAAGAATGAATAAGTTTTTGAAAGTAATGGTTTCCCTGGCGGTCCCCGCCGTCATCGCCGGCTGTGCCCAGGTCAATACAACTTCTGCGGGAGAGGAAGCCCGGGAATATCTGGAACTGGTCATGGAAACGGAATATCCTGGACTCAAGCCGGATAAATGGGGAATATACGTCATTGAAGACATTCCCGGAACGGGCCCGGAGTGGACTCAGGATGCCGCATACAGCAAGCTCCGCAGTACCATCCGTTCCATTGACGGCCTCATTATATCTTCAACGGAGGCCGATATAGCCAAGCAGCTTGATGAGTCTTCCTACAAGCCCTACAATTATTACGGGCCAAAGTATCAGAACACCTCTGAAGGAGCAGGTTATGCCGGTCTTGAGTACCTTCTCACGGGGATGAAGGTTGGCGGACACCGCATAGCCGTCATCCCTTCCTGGCTCATCACCACAAGCCGTTACAATTCCCGGCAGGAGTATATAAACGCCTGCTCGGCTACCGTTCATTATATCTATGACATAACTCTGGAAGGCCAGACTCCGGACATCCTTTCAGAGGAGATAAAAGAGCTCCGCGCATACGTTAACGCCCATTACGGGGAATCGGAGAAGAGCTACATCTACAAGAACGGCCAGAAGGAGGGTACATTCTACTTCGTCTCCGATACATCGGCCTTCAAGCCCGAAGACAAAAGGGCCGATGACGCCACCCTCTATCTCACCTACACCGGCCGCCGCCTTGACGGCCAGGCCTTTGACACCAACAGTCAGTCCGTGGCCCTGAAGGAAGGCCTCTTTGTGGAAGGGAAGAAATACGCAAAATCTACAATAAAGTTCTCATCCACCTATTCCTCCATATCGATGGACGGCACATCTTCCCTCAAGGAAGGCTTTAAGGCGGGCCTTCACAAGATGCACTGGGCCGGCCAGAAGGCCACCGTGCTGTTTGTCTCCGACCTTGGCTATTCTTCGGGCGGCAGCGGAGACCGCATCCCGCCGTACGCTCCGCTCATCTTTGAACTGGAGCTTTCCAAGTAATGGCTTCCAGCGCTCCTACAGAACTGGGTACCAAGCCCGTTGGCGCCCTCCTGAGGCAATATGCCGTTCCCGGCATCATTGCCATGACGGCGTCATCGCTGTATAATATGGTGGACAGCATCTACATCGGCCATATCCCGGATGTGGGTTCCCTTTCAATGTCCGGCCTTGCCGTGACTTTTCCCCTCATGAACATCTCCACGGCGTTCGGCACCCTTGTGGGCGTTGGCGCCGCTACCATGATATCCGTCCTCCTGGGCCAGAAGAACTACAGGAGCGCCGCCAAGGTCCTCTGCAACGACATAACCCTCAATATCGTAACGGGCATTATCTTCACCGTAGTATCGCTGGTGTGGATGGACCCCATCCTGAGGTTTTTCGGGGCGTCTGACGCCACCCTTCCCTTTGCCAGGGACTATATGACCATAATAGCCATAGGAAATGCCGTGACGCACCTCTATTTTGGCCTCAATGCCATAGTGCGCTCTTCCGGAAATCCCAAACTGGCTATGGGGCTTACACTGTTTACGGTTACCTCGAACGCAATCCTGGACCCCATCTTCATCTATACCCTGGGGCTTGGAATCAAGGGTGCGGCCATAGCCACGGTCCTTTGCCAGACAATGGCCCTTGGCTATACCCTTTGGTATTTTCTGGACCAGAAGCGTTTCCTCCATCTGCCCCGTTCCCTGAAGGTGTTCCAGGTAGACTGGAAGATAGCCGGGGATTCCCTTTCAATAGGAATGGGGCCCTTCCTTATGAACCTTGCAAGTTGCATAGTGGTGCTTTTCATAAACCAGCAACTTGTAACCTGGGGCGGAGACCTTGCCCTAGGCGCATACGGAATCGTGAACCGCATCACCTTCCTGTTCGTTATGGTGGTAATGGGATTCAACCAGGGGATGCAGCCAATTGCCGGCTATAATTACGGGGCAAGGCAGTATTCGCGCGTCCGTGATGTGTACCTTAAAACTGCCATGTGGGGAACCATAGTAACTACTGTGGGCTTCATTGTGTCGGAATTTCTCCCGGATGCCGCAGTAAGCATTTTTACTAATGACCCCATCCTTGAAGAAAAGGCCGCCACTGGCCTCAGGATGATGAATCCGGTGTTCCCCATAGTGGGTTTCCAGATGGTCACCACAAACCTTTTCCAGTGCCTTGGAATGGTGAAAAAGTCCATCTTTCTCTCCCTTTCCAGGCAGCTTCTTTTCCTGTTGCCGTGCATCTATATCCTTCCTCCCGTCCTTGAATCAGAGGCCGGAGTATGGTACAGTTTTCCCATCTCGGATACGGTATCGGCCATCGTTACGGCTATCCTTGCCTGGAATCTCATTGTAAAATTAGGTAAACTTAAGGACGGAGATGACCCGTCAATACTTGGAAGTCAGTTATGAAAACCATCATCAATGTAGGCCGGTCATTCGGCAGCGGCGGCGGCTACGTGGGCCAGGCTGTTGCCAGTAAACTTGGCATCCCTTTCTATGACAACGAGTTAATCTCCAAGGCCGCCCAGGAAAGCGGCTATTCTCCGTCCCTTTTTGAAGGAGGGGAGAAGAAGAGGAGCATCTTTTCCATCTCAAGCTTTTTTGCTTCCGGCCGCATGAGTTACCTTGACAACACCTACATGAACGACGACGTCCTTTTCAAGGCCCAGAGCGAGGTAATCCGATCAATTGCCCAGAAAGGTGATGCCGTAATCATAGGCCGATGCGCAGACTATATCCTCCGTGACCTTCCCTGTCTGAACGTATTCGTGACAGGACCTCAGGAGTATCGCATCTCCCGAATTGTCAAAAGCGAAGGCATTACCGAGGAGGAAGCGGAAAAACTCATCAGGAAGAAGGACCGCACCAGGGAGAGCTACTATAATTACTATACCCTTGGCTCCTGGGGAAGCGCATCAAACTATCATCTTTCCATAGACAGTTCCATCCTTGGAATCGATGGAACGGCCGAACTCATCATTGAATTCGGCAGGAAGGCCGGCCTTGTGAAGTGAGCGCAAGGTGGCCCATACTGCTAATGATTCTGCCGCTGCTGCTTTTTTGCGGCGGCAAAAAACCCGCACCTGCCCCTGCGGAGTTCCCGGACTGGAACCATACCATAGACAACTCAATGTCCCAGCTTCCCAAGATGGATGCCGTAGTGGACAGTTTCATGCGTTTCTGGGCACTCAAGGGCGTTTCCATCGCCGTTACGCGCAATGATTCCCTCATCTACGCCAGGGGGTACGGAAAGGCCGATCCTTCCACCCTTATGACCCCCGGCACCATAATGAGGCTGGCATCTGTATCCAAGCTTCTCACGGCAATAGGCGTAATGAGGCTTCAGGAACAGGGAAAACTCTACCTGGACACTCCGGTTTTCGGCCCTTATGGCGTTCTTTCAGAGTATGACACCTGCATCAGGGACGATAATTACTATCTCATGACAGTAGAACACCTGCTGAGGCATCAGGGTGGTTTCCATTACAGGGGAGGAGATGTAATGTTCTCCGGCTATCATCCGGATCCGGATGAGTTTTTGCGGCAGGAACTCCGCCGCCCCCTTGCATTCACCCCGGGAACATGGCAGCAGTACTCCAACTTTGGCTATTTCCTGCTGTCCTTTGTCATTGAAAAGGCTTCCGGGATGTCATATGAGGAATTCATGCAGAAGGAAGTATTTGAGCCCTGCGGCTGCCGCGGTTTCAAGATTGCGGGGAATTACCTCAAGGACAGGCTCCCCGGAGAAACAATGTATTTCATGCAGCCCGACAGTGAGCCCGTCACCTCCTTTGACGGCAAGTACGCGGGCGTGGAGAAGTGCTACGGCGGCAATGACGTAACCTCCCTGAAGGGCGCCGGAGCCTGGGTGGGGTCTGCAGTTGAACTTGCCCGCGTAGTGTCCTCAGTCAATGGCCTTGGTGGCGTTGAGGATATCCTCAGCGCAGATTCCATCCAGAAGATGACCACCTGGTACGACGAAGACACCTTCTCCCTGGGATGGGTAGACACCAAGGACGGGGAGTGGACCCGCACGGGGTCTTTCTCCGGGACATCGGCCATTGTGAAAGTGTTTCCGGACGGGGAAAGTTGGGTGCTAATCTCCAATACATCGGCCTGGAGGGGCTCCAGATTCAGCCGCAACACTTCCTATCTCATAAAGAACCTCCGCAGGCGTTTTTCCGCCTCTCTTCCTCAAAGGGATTTATTCTCTGAATAATTTTTGCTATCTTAGCGGAAATAATTCAGAACCTCTATGCTAGACACTCAGCGCGGGCTTTATGTAGCCCATTCCTCCAACGGCCCTCTTTCCCTGCAGGGCAAAATGGCTTGCCGCCACGGACTCATAGCCGGAGCAACCGGCACCGGTAAAACCGTCACTCTCCAGGTTATAGCAGAAACCTTCTGCCAGGCGGGCGTCCCTTGTTTTATGGCCGATATGAAAGGAGACCTCAGCGGTATCTCCCAGGCCGGAAAACTCTCCGGATTCATTGAGAAGAGGCTCCCGGAGTTCGGCATAGAGAATCCCCAGTTCCAGAGCTGCCCCGTGCGTTTCTTTGACGTATACGGAGAGCAGGGCCACCCCATGCGTTCCACAATTTCCCGCATGGGACCGGACATGCTGGGCCGCCTCTTGGACCTCAATGAAACCCAGACCGGCGTCCTCAATATCGTTTTCAGGATTGCCGATGACAATGGTCTCCTCCTTATAGACCTGAAGGACCTCAGGGCCATGCTAAACTTCGTGGGCCAGAACGCCGCGGAATACACTACAAAGTATGGAAACGTAACATCGGCCTCTGTGGGCGCCATCCAGAGGGCCCTCCTTGCCCTTGAGAATCAGGGCGCCGACAAATTCTTCGGAGAGCCGGACTTCGATATCTATGACCTCCTGCAGTGCGAGGGCGGAAAGGGTATCATGAACGTGCTTGCCGCAGACAGACTCATGCTTCAGCCCAAACTCTACTCCACCTTCCTCCTGTGGCTTCTCTCAGAGCTTTACGCCACCCTCCCGGAGGTTGGAGAGATGGACCTTCCCAAGCTCGTATTCTTCTTCGACGAAGCCCACATGCTGTTTGAGGGCACTTCCAAGGCGCTCACGGAGAAGATTGAGCAGGTTATCCGCCTCATCCGTTCCAAGGGTGTGGGCATCTACTTCATTACCCAGAGCCCCACGGATATTCCCTCCGATATCCTGGGCCAGCTTGGTAACCGCGTCCAGCACGCCCTCCGCGCATATTCCCCCCAGGACCAGAAGGCAGTTAAGGTTGCGGCCGATACCTTCCGCCCCAACCCCGCCTTCAAGACTTATGACACTCTCCTGGAACTTGGCACCGGTGAGGCCCTTGTATCCTTCCTTGATGAGAAGGGGACACCCGCCATCGTGGAGCGCGCAAAGATTCTCTTCCCCTTGAGCCAGATTGGTGCAATCACGCCGGAGCAGCGTACGGAACTGATCAACCGCAGCCGCCTGTATGGCCGCTACGACAAACCCATAGACCGTGAAAGCGCCTATGAAATCATAACTCAGGCCACAGAGGAGGCAGAACGCCAGAAGGCAGAGATAGAGGCCGCCGCAGAAGCAGAAAAGCAGGCTGCCATCCAGGCCAAGGAAGATGCCCGCGCTGCCAAGGCCGCAGAGAAAGAGGCCAAGGAAAAGGCCAAGAAGGCAAAAAGCAGCATTGCATCCAAGGTTCTCAAGTCCGTTCTTACGGCAGTTACCGGTGTTGCCGCCGCCGCCGCCGCAGATGCCGTCACCTCCAAGGTAACCGGCACCAAGAAGAAGAGCACCACCTCCACCGGCTCCAAAATGGTTTCCAAGGCCACCAAGAGCGCCACTTCCACCATCACCAGGGAACTCACACGCTCAATCCTGGGGAATCTTATCAAATAGTCCCTCCGGAATGCGTTAAATGGATATTGCTGATTTTCAGTCAGTTATGCAAAATCCCCTATGTAAAAATACATGGGGGATTTGTTATAAATAACTGATAATCAGTCTATTCTGTTCAACGGGCTATTCGTGGCGGCTGAGCCTTTCCCAGGCCAGTTGCTCCCACTTTGTACCAGGACGGCCGTAGTTGGCGTAAGGGTAAATGGAAATGCCTCCGCGGGGGGTGAAGAATCCGGTAACCTCAATGTACTTGGGATCCATCAGTTTCACAAGGTCCTTCATGATGGTGTTCACGCAGTCCTCGTGGAAATCTCCGTTTGAGCGGAAACTGAAAAGATAGAGTTTGAGGGACTTAGACTCCACCATTTTCACGTCAGGGACATAACTGATGCGGATCTCTGCAAAATCCGGCTGGCCGGTTATGGGGCAGAGAGTGGTGAATTCCGGGCAGTTGAAACGCACCCAGTAGTCGTTGTCCTTGTGGACATTCTCAAAGGCCTCAAGTACCTCTGGGGCATAAGTCTGGCTGTATCTGGTTTCACGGCCAAGGGCCTGGAGTTCTTCTCTGTTACGTGCCATGGCTTATTCCTCCCCGGCTTCTTTAAGGCGTTCTGCGTTTTCTGCAATCTGGAGCTGGTCTATGCACTCCTGGATGTCTCCGTCCATAAAGACGGGAAGGTTGTACATGCTCCAGCCTATGCGGTGGTCCGTCACACGGCCCTGGGGATAGTTGTAGGTGCGGATCTTGGCACTGCGGTCTCCGGTGCTCACCATAGTCTTGCGCTTTGCGGCAATGCCGTCCAGGTACTTCTGGTGCTCCATATTGTAAAGACGTGTACGGAGTTCCTCCATTGCCCTGTCAAGGTTCTTGAGCTGGGAACGCTCTTCCTGGCACTGAACCACGATACCTGAAGGGATATGGGTGAGGCGTACGGCGCTGTAGGTGGTGTTCACACCCTGGCCTCCGGGTCCGGATGCGCAGAAAAGGTCTTTGCGGATATCGGCCGGATTGAGCTCTACATCAAATTCTCCGGCCTCGGGGAACACGGCTACGGATGCGGCCGATGTCTGGATGCGGCCCTGGGTCTCAGTTTGGGGAACACGCTGGACGCGGTGAACGCCGGACTCATATTTCATAATGCCGTAGACGCCGTCCTGGCTGCTGGAGAGCTTGAACACAATCTGCTTGTAGCCTCCGGAGGTGCCGGGAGCCTGGTCTGTGACCTCAAGCTTCCAGCCGCGGCTCTCTGCGTAATGCTGATACATACGGAAGAGGTCTCCGGCAAAGATTGCGGCTTCGTCGCCGCCGGTGCCGCCGCGGATTTCCACCATGGCGTTCTTGCTGTCGTCGGGATCGGCGGGAATGAGGAGGAGTTTGATCTGCTGCTCCATCTCCGGGAGTTTGGGCTCTATATCGGCCACTTCCTCACGGGCCATCTCCTTGAGGTCCTCGTCCTTTTCATTCATAAGGATGTCCTTGGCCTGCGCAAGTTCATCCACCAGCCTCTTGTACTCCAGACCGGCGGCAATGATGGGCTGCAGTTCCTTGTAGTCCTTGTTGAGCTGGACGAACTTCTTCATATCGGCAATGACCTCAGGGCTTGCCAGCTGCTCTTCCAGCTTCTTGTATTTATCCTGAAGGCTCAGGACCTTCTCCAACAGCGTGTTCTCTGCCATAGCAATTGTGTTTTAGCCTGCAAAGATAATAAAAATGCACGACATTTCAACTCAGTCCTTTGGGACGGCGGCAAGGGTGATACGGGCCTGGGCGTAGCGGCGGCCGCCTACAGAAAGGGTGGTGTCACAAACGTAAAGGCTTCCCTTGGATTCCAGCAGGCTGGCTGTTATCTCGCAGATGTCTCCGGGGCGTACTATGCCGCGGAATCTCACTGCATCCATACCTCTGTACATGAGGAGGTTGTCTTTGAAAGCCTCAACAAATAGATGGCTGCAGGCCTGAGCCATGATTTCACAAAGAATTACCCCGGGAACTATCGGGTTGCCGGGAAAGTGCCCCTCACAAAAGAACGGGGCGTCAGGAATGCGGTACGTAGCATGGCAAATGCCGTCTGCATCCAGGGACATGGTGTCCAGAAGCAGCATGGGCCCCCGGTGGGGGATAAGTTCCATTATGCCATTCTTATCCATTGTAAGGTCTGAAGGCTACACAGGCGTTGTGACCGCCAAAGCCGAATGAATTGGAGAGGCCCAGGGTGAGATTTGTCTTGACCGCTACGTTGGGGGTGTAGTCAAGGTCGCATTCAGGGTCAGGGGTGTCCAGGTTGATGGTGGGAGGACATATACCGTCACGGAGGGCAAGGATGGTGGCTATGGCCTCCGCGGCGCCTGCAGCACCGAACATGTGACCGGTCATGGACTTTGTGGAGGAGATGTGTGCCTTGTAGGCGAAGTCTCCCAAGGCCACCTTGCACGCCATGGTCTCTGCAACGTCATTGAGAAGGGTTCCGGTACCGTGGGCATTGATATAGAGATTGTCCTTTGCGGTATCAAAGCCGGCCTCCTGAAGGGCGTCGCAGATTGAGCGGGCCTGGGTACTGGCATCCGGGCGGGGAGCAGTGGCGTGATAGGCATCGCAGGTGTTGCCGTAGCCAACCATCTCTCCGTATATGGTAGCGCCTCTCTCAAGGGCGTGGTCCAGGGATTCCAGAAGAAGGACGGCTGCGCCGTCTCCCATCACGAAACCCTGCCTGTTGGCGTTGAAAGGGAGTGATGAATACTTGGGATCCGTGGCGCGGGTGAGGGCTTTTGCATTGTAGAAGCCTGCAACGCCAAGTGGAATTGAAGCGTGCTCTGAACCGCCGGCGATGATTGCATCGGCATAACCGTGACGCACCGCCCTGAAAGCCTCACCGATACAGTGGGAAGAGGTGGCGCAGGCTGTGACAATATCCAGGCACGGGCCCTTTGCCTGATGCTTTATGGCAATGTGGCCGGCGGCGATATTGGATATCATGGTGGCTATGAAAAGGGGAGATATCCACTTCCCGGAGGGGTCCTCTATCATTTTGGCTGTTTCACGGTACTGGACGTCAAAGCCGCCTATACCGGAGCCTACATATACGCCAAGGCGGTAGGGGTCTATATTTACATCGGCCTCAAGCCCGGACTGCTTCATGGCCTGCCACGCTGCAGCCATTGCATAAAGGGTGAAGTTGTCCTGCTTGCGGATGAAGGGCTTGTCCATGCCGTACTGCTCTGCATCAAAGTCTTTCACTTTGCCTGCAAATGTCACTGGCATGTCCTTGAAATCCTCCACGTAATCTATGCCGCACACTCCGTCAATAAGATTTTTCCAGAATGTGTCAACATCCTTTCCCACGGAGGAAATGACCCCCATACCTGTCACTACTACTCTTTTAGCATCCATATATAGAACTTTTTTCTTTCATTATTCTCTCTGCGCCCTCCACAATGTCAAGGACAATTTCACGGGCCGATTCTTCCCTCCGGCACATCCCTGCCACTTCTCCTGCAAGGAAACTGCCGCCGGCAAGGTCTCCGTCAAAGACGGCCTTGCGGAGCGAGCCTGTGCCGAAGACGCGGATTTCATCCTGAGTCACGGAAGGGTCTGCTTCCATCTTTGCAAACTGCTTTGCAAACGGAGTCTTCAGTGAGCGTACTGCGTCCTGAAGGCTGCGGCCGGTTACCATAGTGCCGATATCCGATGCCTTTACAAGCCTCTCCTTGTAAACGGGGTGTATCCGGCATTCTCTGGCCATCAGGAAGCGGGTCCCCAGCTGCACGCCGCACGCGCCCAGCATGAAAGCCGCCGCCGCGCCGCGGCCGTCGAAGATACCTCCCGCTGCAATTACGGGTATATCCACGGCATCCACAATCTGTGGCACAAGGGCCATGGTGTGGGTCTCTCCTATGTGGCCGCCGGACTCTGCGCCTTCTGCCACTACGGCTGTTGCACCAAGTTCCTGCATCTTGAGGGCATAAGCGACGGAAGCCACTACGGGTATTACCTTGATGCCTGCCTCCTTCCACATGTCCATGTACTTTGCAGGGGAGCCTGCACCGGTGGTGACTATCTTCACGCCTTCTTCCACGATGAGTGAGGCAATCTCCGGGGCGTCTGGGGCAGCAAGCATTATATTCACACCAAAGGGCTTGTCCGTAAGGCTCCGGGCTTTGCGGATTTCCTCACGCACGGCCTCTTTTCCGTAATTCACGGCCGATATAAGCCCCAGCCCGCCGGCCTCTGACACGGCGGCGGCAAGGGAAGAATCGGCAATCCAGGCCATCCCGCCCTGAAAAACCGGGTAACGGATGCCTAATATGTTACAAATTACGGACTTTAACATCCTGCAAATATAATACTATTTCTTGGAATGGCGGCGCCTTTCACGAATGCGCATGGCGCTTTCCACCATAAGCTGGTCCTGGAAGCAGCTGCGAGCCGCCAGGAAATTGCATATTGAGATGATGAGAGGGAAGATTACCGTCCAGCAGAACACCGGGCCTTCCCATGTAAAGTACATCCACGCAAGCCAGGCCTGCATTCCAAGCGCCACTATGCCGCCAAGGGTAGAGAGCCTCATCTGGAGAATGAGGGACTTGAAACTCACAAGGGCCAGGCCGACAAGGCCCGCCAGTATGCCAAGTAGTATCCCCAAATAAGGTTTCTGAAGCTGCCAGTATGAGACAGAAACCATCCCGTCAGGATCTGTTACACGATAGGCAGTTCCAAAACACAGGGCAAGTGCCAGGCCAAACGATATTGCCAGATAAAGAGTTTGAAGTCTTTGCCACATAACAAAAAGCGCTATTTGATTACGGCAAGGCCATCTACGTTCTTCTCTAAATCGGGGCACTGGAGTCCGGCAGTGTTGATTTTGGCCGTTCCGGCAACTGATATCTTGGCGTAATCTGCAACGCCGGAGACAGAACCCTTTCCTGCGCCGTTAACTTCAATCTTAAGTTTTTCAACTTTGATGTTGTTCAGGTCAAATTCTCCGGCCCCGTCGATTGTGAGGGCAAGATTGGGAACATCAACACCGCGGAAGTCCACTTTTCCGGCGCCGTCAATATCTATTTCAAGACTGTTGCCGGAGCGGTATCCGCCGGGTATACGGATTTTTGCGGCACCATCAACGTCAAATGATGAAAGCTGCGGAGCTTCGATAAGCACTATGTATTCTTTTGCGTTGATGTTGACGTGGTCTTTGGTGGAGATTAAAAGCTCTTTGTCATCAAGAGTGTAGTCCAGGTAATTGAAGACTTCTTCATTGGCCCGGACCAGGACCTTGAAGGAATCTGCCTGACTGAAATCAATCTGAGCGGCGCCTTCTACCTTTATGCATGAAAACCCGGAGAAATCCATAGTCTGTTCTATCACATCTCCTCCGCATTTCACTGTTTTTCCGCCATTTACGTTGATGTTGGTGCAAGAGCACAGGAATGTGGCCAGGGCCAGTATGATTGCTGTCTTTTTCATATAATTTGTCATATTTATTATACGCAAAGTTATGAAAAAATATCGTATCTTCGCAGGTGGCCCTGAACTATGTTTTAATGGATGCATATAAAAGAGAGATTTGGATAGACTGGATGAGGGTGGCGGCCTGTTTTATGGTAATGCTCACACACAGCTGTGAGCCTTTCTACCTTGGAGGGGAGGGTTCCCTTGTGCTGAGTGAGGCCGATGCCTTCTGGGTTTCAGTCCTTAACACGCTCCCGCGTGCGGCAGTTGCCCTGTTTGTGGTGGCGTCCAGTTACCTCCAGTTTCCCCTGCATTATTCTACGGGTGAATTCTTCCGGAAAAGAGCCGTGAGGATACTTGTCCCGTTCCTTATCTGGACCGTTGTGTACGCCCTTGTATGGGGAGAACCAGTTCAGAATTTCAGGGACCTCCTCCTGAACTTCAATTATGCGGCCGGGCACCTTTGGTTTGTGTATATGATTGTGGGGCTGTACCTCATTATGCCGATGCTCTCTCCCTGGGCGGAGAAAGTGGGCAGAAAGGAGCTCCTGGCGTATCTTGGAATATGGCTCTTTACCACACTTATCCCGTTCATCCGCCAGTGGGCAGGTGGCCCCGCACCGGTCATTTACGGTCCATCCGGCATTCCTAATCCGGCCAAATTCCCGCTGTGGGGAGAGGCCAGCTGGAACACCTACGGGTTGTTCTATTACATGAGCGGTTTTGTTGGCTATCTTCTCCTTGGCCTGTACTTCCGTAGATTTGTCCCGGAACTGTCCTGGAAAAAGACCCTTACAATTGCCCTGCCGCTGTTTGCGGGCGGTTTTGCCATAGGCTCCGTGGGCTTTTTCAGGGGCGTTATGTCAGACTCAGGCGGCGTCTTCCCCTTCGAGGGCCCCGTAGGCCTTGCCGCCCTCTGGGAAATCCCCTGGATGAACGACGGCCTTGCCGTTGCCCTTATGACCATCGCCTGGATCCTTCTTTTCCGTAAGATTAAGGCCGATAATCCCTTCTACAGGAAATGCCTTGTCCCGGTATCCAATGCCGGTTACGGGATGTACCTGTGCCATCTCCTCCTCCTTGGAGCGGTATCGGCCTGGATAAGAGGTATGGCGTTGCCAACGCCCGTGCAGATCCTTTCAACAACCGTCATCTCCTTTGTGGGAATAGCGCTCTTCTCAGTCCTTGTCCGCCGCATCCCCAAGGCGGGGAGACTCATCATCGGCTGACCTGCCCCGGCACAACGCCATTTTTGTGGATTCGCGGCCAGACATTGTCTGCGATATCAAAAAAAGTAGTTATCTTCGCTGCAATGATTCACATAATGGGCATAGTGAACCTTACGCCGGACTCGTTTTACAGCGGGAGCCGGACGGCAGCATGCGAGTTTATGCCCAAAGTGCGTCAGATGCTCTCTGACGGGGCCGATGTAATAGACATTGGTGCCTGCAGCACCCGCCCCGGCGCCCCCCGGCCCTCCCTTGAAGAGGAATGGGCCCGCCTGGAGCCGGCACTTTTGGAGATGGCACGGAACACCCCTCCGGGGGACTCCGGTCGCTTCGCTCCCTCCGGCCCCTCCCACTGCCATAAGTGCCGGATTGGAAGCAAGCTTCCATTCGTCCCTTCTGTCAGCGGGCCCCTCCCCCTACACTTGTCCGGGGGTGGACAAGCCCCCGGAGGGGTGTCCCGCGCCATCTCCATCGACACTTATCGGCCTGAGATAGTCAGGAGGGCCTATGAGATCATTGGGCCGTTCATTGTGAATGACGTTGGCGGCGGCACTCCGGATATGCTAAGGACCGTTGGGGAACTGGGCCTTCCGTACATTGCCATGCACGGCCGGAAGCCGCAGGGAGATGTCATTGAGGACATCCTGGACTTTTTCAGGGACTTTGCCGCACGCGCAGACGCTGCCGGCTTAAAGGAGTGGATCCTTGATCCGGGATTTGGTTTTGGGAAAGACATTGACCAGAATTACGAAGTCCTGAACCGGCTGGAAGAACTAAAAAAGGCCGGAAGGGATATCCTGGTGGGCATTTCCAGGAAGAGTATGATATACAAAAAATCAGGCATCACCCCGGAAGAGGCGATGCCTGAAACTCTTGCCCTGGAAAGGATTGCCCTTGAGAAGGGTGCGTCCTGGCTGAGGGTTCACGACGTTGCGGAAACCGTGCAGATGGTGCGGGACTACTCCACTATGTATACGTCGTCTCCGGGGGCGGCAAAGTGATAGGTTTCCCTTGCAAATGACTCCAGAGAGTCCTTATTCTCAGTAAGGGCCTTATACTCCGCGTCCATCTCCTTGATTTCCTCCTTGAGGCGGGCCATTTCCTTTTCCTGGCTCTTGACCTCCATTGTAGCCTTGATCCAGTTGAGGACGCTGTTATGGGAGAGAAATAGAAGGACTACGGCAACAATCGTGGTCACAATTATCACAAACGGGATGAAATAATTGTGATCTTTGCGCTTAAGCCACGCCAGCCAGTCTTTCTTCTTGCCTTCTTCCATACTATACCCTGTCAATATTTCCGTAAGGAGCCTTGAGCGGGATGCGCTTGAAGGCCATGATGCAAAGCGCCAGGGCCGCAAGACCAAGGATGTAAACCACCACATAAGTGGAAGTTCCCATCATGTCAATCCAGTAGTCGTACTCCTGCATTGAAGGGATATGGGCCATAATGACGGCAAATCCGTTATTCACAAAGTGGATGAGCATAGTGAGCCACAGGCTGCCGGTCTTGTAGTAGACGTAGCCCATCACAACGCCGATGATAAAGGCGTTGAGGGCCTGCCAGGGGTTCATATGGATGACGGCAAAGAACAAGGCGCTTATAACTATTGCCCAGCCCGGTTTCATCTTGGTGAGAAGGCCCCTGAGGACCATACCGCGGCACAGCCACTCCTCAAATATGGGAGCGAAGATGGCTGTAAGGAGGAAAGAACTCCACAGCGGACCGCCGGTCATCTGCTCAAGGATGGCCGATATCATGTCGTAGAATTCCTTGAGCGCCGGCACGGTATCTGTCAACTTCAGAGTGAAATAGTTGGGAAGATCGGCCGATATCATTGTGGCAAAAGAAAGCACCACGGTGATAAGGGCAATGCTCCACCACTTGAAAGGGCCGAAATTGGCGCTGGAGAGTTTGTATCCGGGGTCAAAGAGCATATTCTTGCGGCTCTGGCCTGCGGCAAACATCATTGCCGGGATGAAGCTGACAGGATATGCTATCAGGGAGCCGTAATCCAAGACTGACTCCGGAGGGAAAAACAGTCCCAGAAGGAAAGTGACCAGGCTTCCAAGGAGAGTGCCGATAAGGAACCATCCAAGCAGACTGAACATACCGCCCACGCCCGGCACATACCAGGCGTGGCCAGCATATAGGTTGTAGTTATTTACGCGTCTTGCAAAAAGGGCCATATCAATACAGGGGACTGGGATAGACGCCGTCTGCCACAAGCTGGGCGAACTTTGCGACAACTGCGGGACGGTCTTCCTTATAGGTAACGCCAAACCAGTGGGAAGGAGTGGAAAGGACCTCGCAGGAACCTTCGCCGCCCTTGACGATTACGTCGACGGCATAGGGGATGTAGAATTCCTTCTTGGGCTCAGTGCGATGCTCCTCAAGGAAGGTTACGAAACTCTTCTCGCTCTTTGTGAAGTAATCCGGGGTGAAGCCCCACATGTTCATCGAGCACAGGGCATTGGCGGCAAGCTTAACGTGCTGTTCTCCGTTCACGGAATTGTTGCCGTAAACGTTTCCATCGGCCTCCTTTGCAATGTCAAGGTGCTCTGCGATGCCGGTGAGGATGTTCTTGGAGTCATAGTAGCAGATACCGCGGGATACGCTGCCGTTCTCAGAAAGGGTGTTCTCAAGTTCGAAGCCGATGATGCAGTACTGGCCCTGAGTCTTTTCATGGGCACGGCACCAGTCTCCAAGTACCTTGAAGGATTCCTTGCCGTAGAAGTCGTCACCATTGATTACTGCGAAGGGCTCGTGGATCACGTCCTTTGCCATCAGGACGGCGTGGGCTGTACCCCAGGGCTTTACGCGGTCTTCGGGGACGGTGAAGGGAGCGGGGATCTTGTCAAGTTCCTGGGTTACGAACACAAACTCCAGGGGCTTTCCGTCAATGCACTTCACACCGGCGTATTTCTGCTTGACGTGGGCTTCCATATCGGCCTTGAAGGACTCACGGACAATGTACACGACTTTACCGAAACCGGCCTCCACGGCATCGTGGATTGAATAGTCGATGATGGTTTCTCCGCCCGGGCCAAGGCCGTCCATCTGCTTGAGGCCGCCGTAGCGGCTGCCCATTCCTGCAGCAAGTACCAAAAGTGTAGGTTTCATATTATTATTAGGTTTTTAGAGTTTCTCTTGTATGTCTTACAAAGATAGCGAATTATTTTTGATAGTGGAACCTACTTTTCCGCGAATCCACAAAATGAGCCTTATACGGCGTCTAAGTGGACTCGCGGCACGGGCGGGCAGGCCATGAACGCGCTACACCAGCACAAGCAGTGCGGCAAGGTACAGGCAGAAGCCCTGCGCCTTCAGGCGGGACCTGCTGAGAATCCAGGTGGAAAGGTTTACGGGGTCGTCGCGGAAGGCCGGGCCGAAATCCTTAGGAGTGTCCTTTACGGACCATTTGCGGATAATTTCGCCCTCGGAGAGATATGTTGCGCCTCCGTTGTCCCGGTTAAGGGAAATAAGCGACTTATAGTCTGCAAAATAAACAGGAATGCCTGCCGGGACACCATATCCCGAAACCTGTGAGGGAGCACAGGCAAGCATCACTATGGGAGTCCCGCCAGCCTCAGATACGGCGTCATACCCGGCTAAGATGCGCTCCCATGACACCTCTGAAGGCTCATAAAGGGAGAAAATCACCACTTTGCCCTCTGCGGCCATACGGTCACAGTATTGATCGGCCGCATCTCTGAAACTGAGGATGGGAAAGTGTTCTGCGGAAAGCCCGCTCTCTACGAAAACGGTGTCTTTCTTAATCAGTGACCAGCCTTCTCCCGGGTAGAAACCAGGTAAAAACTTGCCCGTTTTGCCATCCTTTGCGTAGGTCCGTTCCTCACGGTAATGGTTGTCTGCCACTATGTCGTCGTCCAGGGAGGCCATGAGTTCCGCGCCTATACGGAAGTCTGTGTAGTCTACAAGCGGCAGATGAGTGTTACAGTAAACAACCGCATAAATGACTGACACTGCTGCAATTGAGGCCGATACTATCTTGCGTACGGGAGTCTTTCCAAAGTCCCCGAAGGGGAGGAAGGCCCATAGCGCAAGAAGCAGGAGCACTACGTTCTTGACCAGGCTCTGGGTGTGTGTAAGGTGGATGGCCTGGCCGAAACAGCCGCAGTCCATTTGAGGGTTCTTGATCCAGAGGACCAGCGTGACCAGGGTGAAAAACGCCAGCAGGAGGGTTGTGACCCAGGCCGTTATCTTGCGGAGGACGCCCGTAATGAGGGCGATACCCGTAAGAGCTTCAAAAAGTGAAAGGGCTATGCCGATGCCCTTTGCGGCCGGGATGAGAGAGCCGATATGGAAGAACTTGAGGTACTCCTTGACAATGAGCATAGTGCCAACGGGGTCTGCAATCTTGAGCAGGCCCGAAGCCAGCAGGACTATGCCTATCAATCCGGCGGCAAAGCGTCTGATGGGGATTCGCTTCATTTGAGGTATGGATCTATGGTTTCGCGGACCTTCTTGAATATTGTGTCGGGTGGAAGCATAAGGCCATCCTGCCCGGAGCAGTCTATCCTGAGGAATCTGGGATCCCTGGCAGTCTCACCAAGGTACATGCTGCGAACTTCTTTCTGGAAGTCCATCGAGGCCTCGTGGATATCTTTGGAGCCCTCCAGATACTCTCGGTCACTGCCCATCCTGTTCCTGGAGAGGCTCTTTTGAACAAAACTGATAGGAACGTCCAGGAATAGATTGAGATCCGGGACCGGAAGCCCAAAGTCTCCGTATTCCGTATTGAATATCCAGTCACGGAGACGGGCTTTTTCTGAAGGGTCCTTGAGCTTTGCGCACTGGTAAGCAATGTTTGAGTAGACATAGCGGTCCAGGAGTACGGTTTTCCCGGAGGAGAGAGCCTCCTTCATGGATGGGGCGGCGCCGTGCCTGTCCTCGGCGAACAGAAGGGCCACAAGCTGGGGATGGACCTCAGAGTTGCAGCCGAACTCTCCGCGAAGGAACCGGCTTATGAGGTCTCCGTAAACGGGGGCCTCATAGCGGGGGAAATGGATGTATTCAAGGTCTGGAAAACGCTGCAGGAGATACTCCTTCAACATTTTCACCTGGGTTGATTTTCCGGCTCCGTCAAGCCCTTCCAGAACAATCAGCATCCTACAGGCTACGTTTGATTTCTACAATCTGGAATGCCTCGATGATGTCTCCGGGGTGGATGTCGTTGTAGCGCTCAAGGCCGCAGCCGCATTCCATGCCGGCAGGCACTTCCTTGGCCTGGTCCTTGCCCCTCTGGAGGGAAGACAGGGAACCGGTGTACACCACGATTCCGTCCCTGATAAGGCGGACATCGGCCTTGTTAGTGAGTTTTCCTTCCTTCACGATGCAGCCTGCGATGGTTCCCACCTTGGAGATCTTAAAGGTCTGCTTGACCTCTGCGGTGGCAGTGACTTCTTCCTTCTTTTCCGGCTCCAGCATGCCCTCGATACCTTCCTTGACCTCGTTGATGCAGTCGTAGATAACAGAGTAGAGACGGATTTCAATGCCTTCCTTCTCTGCGGCACGGCGGGCTTCTGCGGAAGGACGCACCTGGAAGCCGATGATAACGGCATCGGAGGCCTCGGCCAGAAGAACATCGCTTTCTGATATGGCACCCACAGCCTTGTGGATGACATTCACGCGCACCTCCTCAGTGGACAGCTTGATGAGGGAATCGGAGAGGGCTTCCACGGAACCGTCCACGTCACCCTTGACGATGACATTGAGTTCCTTGAAGTTGCCAATTGCAATACGGCGGCCGATTTCCTCCAGGGTGAGGTGCTTCTGAGTCTTGATGCCCTGGATGCGGATGAGCTGCTCACGGCGCTGGGCGATAGACTTGGCCTCTTTTTCATCTGACATGATGTTGAATTTCTCACCTGCGGCGGGAGCGCCGTTGAGGCCAAGGAGGGAGACGGGGGTTGAAGGGCCTGCGCTCTCAACCTTCTGTCCGCGCTCGTTGAACATGGCCTTGACGCGGCCGTAATAGCTTCCGGAGATGATTACGTCTCCTACATGGACCGTTCCGTCCTGCACCAGGACCGTAGCAAGATAGCCGCGTCCCTTGTCCAGGGAGCTCTCGATGACGGCTCCGCTGCCAAGTTTGGCGGGATTGGCCTTGAGTTCCAGGAGGTCTGTCTCAAAGAGGACTTTCTCCAGGAGTTTATCCACGTTGAGGCCCTTCTTGGCCGATATCTCCTGGCACTGGTACTTGCCGCCCCAGTCTTCCACCAGGATGTTCATCTCAGAGAGCTGGCGGCGTATTGTATCCGGATTTGCGCCGGGTTTATCTATCTTGTTGATTGCAAAGACCATGGGAACGCCTGCAGCCTGTGCATGGGCGATTGCTTCCTTGGTCTGGGGCATCACGGCGTCATCGGCCGCAACGATTATGATGGCAAGGTCCGTCATCTGGGCACCGCGGGCACGCATGGCGGTGAAGGCCTCGTGACCGGGGGTATCCAGGAAGGTTATGCGGCGGCCGCTCTCCAGCTTCACGCTGTATGCGCCTATGTGCTGGGTGATACCGCCGGCCTCACCGGCGATGACGTTGGTGTTGCGGATGTTATCAAGCAGGGAGGTCTTACCGTGGTCTACGTGACCCATGACGGTGATTACCGGAGGACGCTCCACAAGGTCTTCCTCGCGGTCGGGCTCCTGCTGCTCGATTTCCTCTGAGAGCTCTGCGGTCACGAATTCCACCTTGTAACCGAATTCTTCGGCCACAAGGACCAGGGTTTCGGCGTCCAGACGCTGATTGATGGACACCATCATACCCAGGGACATGCAGGCGCCGATGACTTTCACTACTGGTGTGTTGCCCATGAGGGTGGCAAGGTCGTTGACGGTAACGAACTCAGTGACTTTAAGGACTTTGTTTTCCGCAGCCGCGGCCTGCATCTCCTCCTGGGAGCGGATGGCCGCAATCTCCCTCTTCTCCTTACGGTGTTTTGCACCGAAGTTGTTGCGGGTGCTTTCGTTCATCTTGGCGTATGTCTCCTTCACCTGCTTCTGGATCTCCTTCTGCATTTCTTCCTGCTCGGCCTCGGTCATGGCGGGCTTGAAGCGGTCTTTCTTGCGGGAAGGCTTATTATCCTCCTTCTTTTTCTTGGGAGTTTTTTCGGCCTGCACCTTGGTGACGTCCACCTTCTGGGTGCCGCCGCTCTTGATGCGTTCACGTTTCTTTGCCTTTTTAGGGTCGAACTGGGAAAGGTCAATCTTTCCTATCACCTTGAAGGGTGCGCCTTCCTTGGAGGGGGTCTCCGCTGGGGTTGGGGCGGGGGATTCCTCCACGGGTTTGGGCTCTTCAACGGGTTCAGGTTCTACGTCATGGCCGACGTGATCGGCCATCTCTTCCTCTTTAGGAGATTCCCGGTCGGGGCCGGGAATGACGGGTTCAGGCTCTGCCACGGGCTCAGGTTCGGGTTCGGGAACGGGCTCCGGTTCCGGCTCTGCCACAGGCTCGGGTTCGGGTTCCGGGACAGGTTCGGGTTCCGGCTCCACAACGGGCTCCGGTTCTGCAACGGGTGCCACCGGCTCCGGTTCCGGCTTGCGGGAGAGGTTGTTGCTCTTGATCACGGTGACTCTCTCAGGCTCATAGTCATCCTCTTCCTGAGGGCCTTTCTTTGAGGCCTTGTCAAGGATTTCGGTGAGCTTTACGTCCACCTTCTCTGCCGCTTCTTTGAGTTCCAGGTCCTTGCCGAACTTCTTGTGAAGCTCAGGGAGGAACTCGTCCGATATCTTCATGTTGGGGTTTGCACCCTCTATGCCGGCTCCCTTTGAATTAAGGAAATCGACCAAGGTGTCAAGCCCGATATTGAATTGTTTTATAAGTTTCGATAGTCTTATTTCTGCCATATATAACCCCTTTAAGTTTCTGAATTAGTCTTCGAATTCTGCGTGGAGGATATTCAGCACCTCTTCCACGGTTTCGTCCTCAAGGTCTGCCCTGGTGGCGATGTCTTCGGGAGCAAGGGCCATGACGCTGCGTGCGGTGTCGCAGCCGATTGACTGCAGGCGCTCGATGATCCAGGGCTCGATTACATCTGAGAATTCGCTCAGAAGGACGTCGTCCTCCTCTTCCTCGTTCTTCTGGAGCTCTCTCCAGACCTCTATCTCACGGCCAACAAGCATACCGGCCAGTTTGATGTTCACGCCGCCCTTGCCGATACCCTTCTTCACTTCATCGGCCTGCATGAATACCTTGATCTTGTCCTCGGGGGCCTGACCAAGGTCTATGCGGGAGATGCGTGCGGGATTAAGGGCCCTCTGGATCATGAGCTGAGGGTTGGAACTCCACTGGATCACGTCTATGTTCTCGTTGCGGAGCTCACGGACGATGCCCATGATGCGGGATCCCTTGACACCGATGCAGGCGCCGATCGGATCAATGCGGTCGTCGTAGGACTCTACAGCCACCTTTGCGCGCTCACCGGGGATGCGGACAACCTTCTTCACTGTGATGAGGCCGTCGTAGATCTCAGGAACCTCCATCTCGAAGAGTTTCTCAAGGAAGGAATCCGTGGTGCGGGAAAGGACGATGTAGGGGGTGGTGTTGTTCTTCATCTCCACGCTCTTGATGATGGCGCGGACGGAATCACTCTTCTTGAAATGCTCTCCGGGAATCTGCTCGCTCTTGGGCATGCGGAGTTCGTTGCCGTCCTCGTCCAGAATGAGGACCTCGTTCTTCCAGGTCTGGTACACTTCACCGGTGAAGATCTCGCCTACGCGCTCCGAGTACTTCTTGAACACGTTGGCTTTCTCGATGTCCATGATGCGGCCCTGGAGGTTCTGGCGGATGTTGAGGATACCGCGGCGGCCGAAGGAGGCGAGGGAGAGTTTGCGGGCGAAGGTGTCACCTATCTCGTAGTCGTCGTCACCGGTTTCTGCAGCGATTTCCTCTACGGTAATCTGGGTAACAGGGTCTTCAACCTCTTCAACAACCTCAAAGTTCTGGTAAATCTCGCAGTCTCCCTTGTCCACGTTGATGATAACGTCAAAGTTGTCTGCGCTGCCGTATGTCTTTGCAAGCTGTGTGAGGAAAACGTCCTTGAGGACACCCAGCATGACCGGACGGTCTATGCTCTTCTCTTCCTTGAAATCCTTGAAAGCGTCAATCAAGGTGATTTCTTTCTCTTTTTCTTTTGCCATTAGTTTTATATTTATTGTTTTTCAATTCTTTACGTCATTCCCGGGCGTTTTCCCAGTCATTCCCGGCCTGACCGGGAATCTAAAAAAAAGATAGGGGACCTCGTCCTCTATCTCATTCACGGGTGCAAAGATAAGAATAAATTCTTAAAATGCAAAGAGAATTATTAAAACTCAATATAAGGGCGTACTGAGTTTACGGTTGCCATCTCAATGGTCTGACCGTCTACAACAATACTTTCCGGCTTTGCGGCTTCAAGGATGCCTTTGAGTTTCTTACCCCCCTTGATCCAGACCTCAACCTTGCTTCCGATGGCTTTGTCAAATTGTTTCTGTACTTTGAAAGGCCTGTCCAGGCCGGCCGATGAAACGGTCAGTGCGTAATCCTCAACGTCCTGGTCAAAGGCTTCATGCACCACCCTGTCAATGGCGCTGCAGTCTTCCCAGTCCACATCTCCCTGCTCTTTTTCAATAACAATCTCAATGTCGTTGTCCTTGGAAACGGTTACATCCACAAGGAAGCAGCCCCTTTCGGCCACTGCGGCCTCTATGGCCCTGGCTATAAGTTCTTTATTCATCTTTATTCCTGTTTTTTTTACGGAAACTGTGTCTGTCTATGACTTTAACGTCCTGAGTAACTTCTTCCAGCCTTTCCAGGAGCTTTTCCGGGTGGGCGTAATTCTCGCGGAGATTCCTCATGGCGTTCACAAAATAGAAGCCGTCGCAGAAACGTTCGTCAGTCACAATGTATATAGGCATACGTTTACCCGCCACAATCTGGTCTCCCTCAACCACGGGCACCTTGGATTCCTTTCCCATGGCAAGGAACATCCCGGTATTGCCAAAATCGTAAAGGTGGTGGTAGATTGAAGGCCCCTTGATGGACTTAAGATTGGTGATGAAGGCCGATGTATGGAAGGGACTCACCTTGAGGACGGCGCCGGGAAGCAGCCCGTGCTTGTCCAGATACTTGATGGCTGCGACAAGGAAATGGATGAGGAAATTGGGCGTGAATGTAATCAGGCGTGCCAGTTTGTCCGTGCTGTTATTGGCCTCCATGTGGCTGTTGGCCCTTATGGCATCGTTTATCTTTTCGCGTATTTCCGCCAGGCTTTCCAACCCGGAGAAGTCTATCTTTACGGTGGTTTCCGCCGCTTCTGCACTGAAACCCTTCTTTACTACGAAAGAAATCTGGATTGTGTTTCTCTGGAAAATGCGGCCGTTCATAATGAATCGGTTGATTCTGGGAAACAGGGCTATAGTTCGCACAAGACCTCCGATAATAATATGCATGTAGTTATAATTCTCTCCCAGGGCCGATTGCTCCTTTATGAAGGTGTCAAGGGGCTCGCAGGGGCAGTCATAGTCCGTCAGGTTCTGGGAATCGTGGCGGTGCCGCATTATATGGGGTATTATACGCTGGATGGGATCGATGTCCCGTACTTGCCTGCCGTCAGGTCTTAATCCGAACATAATGAGTAGGTTGAGGTTTCTTTGTGCAAATATATGGAAAAATGATTAAATTTGCAGAATAGAAAACATTAAACAATTATTGATATGAAACACATTTTCAGCATCATCGGCGTTATTGTCGCTGTAACCGTTTCTTTCAGCGCCAACGCCCAGACCAACAAGGAAGCCGTCCAGGCTGCAGAGCAGAACCTCCAGCAGAAGCAGAAGGAATTCTCGGAGACCCAGCGTGCCGCCGACAAACAGATTTCCCAAAGCCAGAACCATATCGGCAAGCTGGAGCAGCAGTACGACAAAGCCAAGGACCAGTACAACCAGGGCAAGAAGTCCCTCTCCGTCATGAAGCAGTCCCTCAAGGCCAAAGAAGATGTAATCAAGGCCAAGAAAGACGCCCTCAAGCTTGAGAAGAAGGCCCGCAAAGTGGACGACGGAAAGTTTGACGCCGCTGACAAGATGGCGGTAAAAGCCCTCGAGGATGAGCTTAAAGAACTGAACTCGGACCTTGCCGATGCAAAGAAGGATTACAAGGATGCAGAGTCCAAGGTGAACCAGAACAAGAAGACCATGGACTCCCTGAAGAAGGAGATTGGTGTGGCAAAGAAGGACATCAATGCTGCTAAGAAAGACGTGAAAGCTGCCAAGAAGGAAGTGGACCAGAGCAAGAAGGACCTCAAGGAGCAGCAGAACATTGCAAATAAGCAGGAAGACCTCCTGAAGGCCCAGAAGGCCGCCGAACAGGCCCAGGTAAAGGCCCAGGCCGCCGAGCAGAAGGCCGAAGCCGCCCAGGAAGTGATTGAATCCCATGAAGAGATTGAAGTTCCGGACGCTCCCAAGCCGGTTGTTCCCGTAGAACCCGTTGTAGTGCCGGATGTGGTAGTAGAATAATAACTTAAACATGAACAGAAAAGTACTTTTAATGATCCTAGACGGCTGGGGAGAAGGCCGCCACGACTACTCGAACGCAATCTGGACCCAGGGCACGCCAAACATTGACGCCCTCCGTGAAAAATATCCTTCCTCTCACCTTCAGGCCTGCGGTGAATTCGTGGGCCTCCCGGACGGCCAGATGGGTAACTCCGAGGTAGGTCACATGAACCTTGGCGCTGGCCGCGTGGTGTATCAGGACCTTGTAAAGATCAACATCGCCTGCCGTGAGCACAAACTCCTTGAGAACAAGGAAATCAAGGCCGCCTACGATTATGTGAAAAAGAGCGGCAAAAAGCTCCACCTGATGGGCCTTACCTCCCATGGCGGTGTCCACAGCTCTCTGGATCACGTATATGAATTCCTTCGCGTTGCAAAGGAAGAAGGCCTTGACAAGGTGTACGTTCACGCTTTTATGGACGGTCGTGACACGGATCCCCGCAGCGGTCTTGGCTTTGTGGCGGAACTGGAGGAAAAGATGAAGGAAACCACCGGCAAGGTGGCTTCCGTCTGCGGCCGCTTCTATGCCATGGACCGTGACAAGCGCTGGGCCCGCGTAAAGGAAGCCTATGACCTTCTGGTAGAAGGCAAAGGCGCCGCATTTGAGAGCGCCCAGGCCGGCATCCAGGCCAGCTATGACGCTGATGTAACGGACGAATTCATCAAGCCTATAGTGGTTACGGAGAACGGAAAACCCGTTGCAACAATAGAGGAAGGAGATGCTGTCATCTTCTACAATTTCCGCAATGACCGCGCCCGTGAGCTCACATCCGTCCTTACGCAGAAGGACATGCCTGAGGAAGGGATGCACACCATTCCCCTCTACTACTGCTGCCTCACTCCCTATGACGCTTCGTTTACCGGAGTGCACATCCTCTTTGACAAGGAACTTGTGCAGGATACCCTGGGAGAAACCGTCTCCAAGGCCGGGAAACATCAGCTCAGGATTGCAGAAACGGAGAAATACGCCCATGTTACGTTCTTTTTCAACGGCGGCCGTGAAACCGTCTTTGAGAACGAGGACCGCATCCTGGTGAACAGCCCCAAGGTACCCACCTATGACCTCCTTCCCCAGATGAGCGCCCCTGAGGTTGCAGAGAAACTCATCGCTCAAATCCGTTCGGGGAAACAGGATATGATTATCCTCAATTTCGCAAACGGAGACATGGTGGGCCATACCGGAATCTACAATTCCATCACACGCGCCGTCACCTGCATCGACAAACTGGTGGGAGAGGTTGTGAAGGAAGCAATAGCCAAGGATTACGTCGTGCTTCTTACGGCAGACCACGGCAACGCAGATTTCGCGGTAAACGCAGACGGTACCCCCAATACCGCCCACTCGCTCAACACAGTGCAGTTTGTGGTCATCAACGCCGGAGATCAGGTTAAGTCCGTAAAGGACGGTGCCCTGTGCAACGTTGCACCCACCATCCTGAAGCTTATGGGCATCCCTCAGCCTGCCGCAATGACCGCAGAACCATTAATTTAGATTCTTCGCTACGCTCAGAATGACAAGTCGCCGCTCAGAATGACAAGTGTCGCCGCTCAGAATGTCGGATGTCATCCTGAGGAACGTAGTGACGAAGGATCTCCTAAAATATTATGGAATTATCAGCAAAATTCCTGGCACAGCTGCTTAAGGGTACCGTGGAAGGCGATGAAAACGCCAGAGCCACAAAGTTCGCAAAAATTGAACATGGCAAACCCGGTACCCTGAGCTTCTTCGCCAATCCCAAGTATGAACCCTTCGTGTACACCAGCAAGGCGTCAATCCTTCTGGTGGGGAAGGACTTCCAGCCCAAGGAACCCGTATCCCCTACAATGGTGAGGGTGGATAACGCCTACAGTGCCATCGCGGATCTCCTGAAGTATGTGGCAGACAAGCAGAAGAAGGCAAAGCGTCACCGCAGCCTGCGCGCACGCTGGTTCCTGTCCACAAAATTCGGCAGGAAGGTGTACGTGGGAGATTACTCGTATGTTGGCCGCCACACTGTGGTGGGTGACAATACAGTTATCCACGAACACGTCTACATAGGAGAAAACTGCACAATCGGCAGCGGATGCATCTTCTATCCCGGCGTCAGGATATATCCCGGCATGGTGATCGGCAACAACGTCATTCTCCACAGCGGAGTTGTAATAGGGGCCGATGGCTTTGGAAACGCCCCTCAGCCGGACGGCAGCTGGGAAAAGATAGAGCATCTTGGGAACGTTGTCATCGGCAATGACGTCGAGATAGGCGCAAACACCACTGTAGACCGTGCACAGATGGAATCTACCATAATCGGCAACGGCGTCAAGATAGACAACCTGTGCCAGATAGCCCACAACGTTATCATTGGAGACCATACCGCAATGGCTGCCCAGTGCGGCATTGCCGGTTCCACCCAAATCGGCAAATACTGCATCCTGGCAGGCCAGGTGGGTGTTGCCGGGCATCTCAAGATTGCAGATCACACAACAATATGCGCCCAGGGCGGTGTTATCGGCAATATCCGGAAAGAGGGTGAGGTCCTTGTAGGCTCGCCGGTCATACCCGTCAAACAGTACATGAAGGCCTACGCAATTTTCAAGCGCCAGGCACAGGAGTAGTCCTCTTTTTGTTTTTTCACTTCAATTGCTTATCTTTGCAAACTTTTATGCAAGGTAGGCAATTGATGCGTTTTAGTCAGCATACGGTTAAGAAAACCTATTATTTTGAAGGCAAAGGCCTCCATACGGGAACGTATGCCCATATGAAGCTTCTGCCTGCACCGGCAGATTCCGGCATCAAGTTCCGCCGCACGGATTTGAGCGGAAAGCCCGTCATAGAGGCTGTTGCAGAAAACGTGACCAACACCGCCCGCAGCACCACAATATCCTTCAAGGAAACCGTGGCCGTTACCATAGAGCACATCATGTCCTGCCTTACCGGGCTGGGCGTGGACAATGCCGTCATAGAACTGGACAATATAGAGGTCCCGATTATGGACGGAAGCGCACGCTGCTTTGTGGAGGCCATAATGAAGGACGGCCTTGTGGATCAGGGTGTTCCCCGTAAGTTCCTTGATATCTCCGAGCCCGTTGAAGTAAAGGATTCCCGTTCGGGTTCCTGGATAAGGGTGGAGCCGGCATCGGCCCCGTCAATTGACGTAACAGTGGATTTCGGCTCCAGGATTATCGGCGTGCAGAATGTCCACTGGGACCTTGGCGTGGATTATGCCTTGGAAATCGGCCCAAGCCGCACTTTCTGCTTCTTCCATGAGATAGAGTACCTCTATCGCAACAACCTCATTAAGGGAGGAGACCTTGACAATGCTATAGTGATTGTGGAGCATGAGGCCACGGAAGAGCAGCTCCAGTGGGTGTCCCGTCTTTTCAGCCTGCCGGATCTCCATGTCACCGACGACGGCTACCTCAACAACCTCAAGCTAAATTTCCCCGACGAATGCGGACGCCACAAGCTTCTGGATATTATCGGAGACCTCAGACTTGTTGGTGGTTACATAAATGCCCGCGTTACGGCATACAAGCCCGGGCATGCACTCAATACCAAAGCGGCAAAGCTGCTTCGTTCCAAGATTAAGTAACAAACTATGATAAAGATTCATCCAATGGCTTGTGTTCACCCCGATGCCGTCCTTGCAGACGGCGTGGAGGTAGGGCCTTTTGCATTCATTGACGCCGATGTCACTATTGGTGCCGGTACCAAGGTGCTCAACAATGCCACCATATATAATCACGTGCGCATAGGGGAGAACTGTACGGTATTTCCCGGAGCAGTGGTTGGCGCCATCCCTCAGGACCTGAAGTTTGAAGGAGAAGAATCCTGGGTTGAGATAGGTGACCGCGTGAATATCCGTGAGTGCGCCACAATCAACCGTGGAACCAAGGCAAGCGGAAAGGGTATCACCAAGGTGGGCAGCGACACCCTTGTGATGTCCTACGCCCACATAGCCCATGACTGCAATATCGGCAAACACTGTATCATAGTCAGTTATGTGGGCCTTGCGGGAGAAACGGATATCGAGGACTGGGGAATCATGGGCGGCAAATCCGGGTCCCATCAGTTCTGCCGCGTAGGAACACACGCCTTTGTGGGCGCTTTCTCAAAGCTCTCCAAGGATGTCCCTCCTTATGTGCTGGCAGGCCGTGACCCCATCAGCTTTGAGGGCGTGAACCGCGTGGGGCTTCTGCGCCGCGGCTTCACAGAGGAAAAGGTAAATGAGATCAAGGATATCTATGACACTATCTACTTCAAGGGTATGAACGTAAGTCAGGCCCTGGATTATATTGAGGCCAATTTCCCTCAGACTCCGGAGCGTGATACCATCTTGAAGTTCGTGAGGGAGTCTTCCCGCGGCATTATCCCCAAACCCCGCCGTTAAGTGCTCCTTTCCACGGCATACTTTCCGCCGCTCCAGTGGTTCGCCCTGGCGGCCCGTAATCTAACCCTGTCCGCGGACAGGGTTTCTGTGTTTCTGGAGGCATGTGAGAACTACCAGAAGCAGAGTTACAGAAACCGCTGCTACATACTTGGCCCGCAGGGCGTACAGATGCTTCAGGTTCCGGTTGTCCACGGCGCGTCCTGGGCCATCAAGGATGTGTTTGTGGATTATTCCACCCCCTGGGTGGTGCGCACAGTTCGTGCGCTTGACACGGCGTATGAGAGCGCTGCATTCTATGAATATTACAGGGACGGCCTGTTGGAAATCCTTGAGTCTCATCCTGAGCGCCTGTGGGATTTGAACCTCAGGCTCATTCGGTGGTGCCTTGACAGACTGCACCTTCCATGCTCCGTTGAGCCCACGGTATCGTTTGCGGCGCCGGATTCCATGGCCGATGACTGGCGTTTCCGCATCCATCCCAAGCATCCCGATACTGTTTTGAAGGACCTTGGTGTTGACAGGCCCTATTACCAGGTGTTCCGTGACCGTATGGGCGGTTTTACCCCCGGCCTTTCCATCCTGGATCTACTCTTCAACGAGGGGCCGGACGCGGTAGATTTTCTTTGTCCGTGACGTGACTTTCACGCTGTTATCAATGCAGTAGGGGATTACCGCCAGCACGTGGTGAGGATCTTTGGCCGATTTCAGAAGCGGCACAAACGGCTTTTCATCGGCCGGGATGTGGTGGTCAGTGAACCAGTCCTGCATCTTTTTGCGCCCCGGTGCCCCAAGGGGCTTGATCCAGTCCCCCTGCTCCCACTTGCCTGTAATAAATTCTCCCGCCTTATCCGCATCCAGTATCAGCACCCCCTCCGGCTGCTTCACCGCCTGCGTTCCGTCCCAGGGTTCTTCGGAAACGACAAACCCGCCCTCTTGAACCTGGTCCACATCCTCTTGGACCTGGCCCACATCCTCTTGGACCTGGTCCAGCTCCTCTTTGGACCTGGTCCAACCCCTTTTTGGACGTGGTACATTTTTATCCCTTGGACCTGGTCCACCCACTGTGCCACTGAGGCTATTCTGGGCCACACAGCCTGGACCTGGTCCACCACCTGAAATTGTACCTAGTCCAGATTTGCCCTGGACCTGGTCCACCCACTGTTCTTTGCCAATATAGTTAAGTTCGGCCTCAATCCTATCCATATCACGGTTCAGGACCTCCACAAAGCGGGGATTGATTTCACGGAATACGGGGAAAACGAGGTTGCGGATCTTGTTGCGCTTGTAGTCGTTCAGGGCATTTGTGGCGTCCTCGCGCCACTGGAGATTGTTTTCTTCGGCAAAGGCCACAATGCTCTCGCGGGTCATGCCGAGGAGCGGCCTCAGAAGGGGAACATCGGCAAACTCCGGATCCGGGACAAAGCCGCTGGCCTTCATACCGGTAATGCCGCGTATGCCGGTACCGCGTAATAAATTGAGGATGAGGGTCTCTGCGTTGTCATTGGCGTTGTGCGCCACGGCAACGCCGGAGTAACCGTGCTCCCGGCAAATCTGCCCAAACCAGTGGTAGCGGAGCCTCCGGGCTGCCATCTCAATGGAAATGCCTTCCTGGGCGGCATAGGCCGATGTCTCAAAGCGCTTGACGTGGCAGGTGATGCCATAGCGGGCGGCCCAGGAACGGACGAAGGCTTCGTCGCCGTCGGAATCTGCCCCTCTTAAGCCGAAGTTGCAGTGTGCAATGGCAAAAGGTTCGCCTTCAAGACGAACCTTTTCTGCAAGGCACATGGAGTCTATGCCTCCGCTTACTGCAACAAGTAGCATACTAATGCTGGTGTGCGATAGTGTAGGTGAAGCCGAACTCCAGGAATTCCTTGAACTGTACGCCCTTTTCCGAAGCTACGCCATCCCTGTTTATGTCAAGCTTGACGAGGGGGTCGTAGATGAGGTTGGTTGAAAGGGTGAGCGCAAAGAACCTGGCAAGTTTCCAGAACACCTTGTTGTCCCACGTGATACGGGGTTCCACGGTGGGTTTCAGATAGTTGTAGAAGGCTGCTACCTGAGTGGTGTATGAGAAGTTGTCGTTGATAACCCATGAGGCATCTGCCTTGATCTGGGCACCGAGTTCGGGGCGGAAGGCCTTGTACTCAAGGACGGTGGCCCCGTCTGTGTCATACCTCAGGGGATCCATACCGTAGGTGTCGCGGAGGGTAGGATTGCTCACGATGACAACGCCGCCGGCAATGGGAGCTACGTTAAGGGAGAACCATGGTGCCGGTGTCCACAGAATACCGATACCCATATTGATGTAGGCAGGGGAGAACAGGCCGGACTTAAGATTGTCCTTTGCGGCCTCGCGCCATGCTGCAGGCTCATCTCCTGGGTGATTGGCAAACTGCTGGTCCGTGGGGGCCTTGTAGTCAAAGTTGTCACCGAACTGTGTCTTGAAATCCAGGAATGCGGAATAGCTGAGATGCCTGATGGGAGTCTCATAGCCCCACTTGGACTCAAAGTAAATGCGGTCCTTGGTTTTCTGGAAGATGGGTTTATCTGCTGAATACATTCCGCCGTAGTCCAGCTGAAGGCGGTTTGTCCAGATCATCTTGTCCTTGGCGTAGTTGGTGCTGGCGTCTATGTTTCCGGTGAGTGAGACGGTGTTGTAACCACCGGCAGCCCAATGTGAAAGCCAGCTTTGTCCGAAGTTTATGTTGGTAAGGAGGGTGGTGTTCCAGTATTTGGGTTTGGGGGCAGCCTCAGGGACGTCCTCTGCGGCGCTGAGCGCTGCTGCGGCCTCTGCCACGGCGTCCTGGGTGTCCTGTGCGGAAACCGTCCAAGCGGCCATCATGGCCATGCTTATGAGCGAAAATACTTTTTTCATATTAGTAGGATCTTGCAAATAATACTCTCTGATGTGAAGGCTTGCCGGTGTAGATGCACTTGCCCTCTTCCATACAAACGGCACTGTCTACGGGGATGCAGCGGATGGTGGCCTTGGTCTCTTCCTGGATGCGGGCCTCTGTCTCTGCGGTACCGTCCCAGTGGCAGAGGAGGAAACCGCCCTTCTCAATCTCTTCCTTGAACTGCTCCCAGGTGTCTACCTTTCTGATGGAAGCGTCACGGAAAGCCAGGGCCTTGTTGTAGATATTCTTCTGGATATCATCCAACAGGCCGATAATCCTGTCCTCAAGACCCTCCAGAGGCTCTGAAATCTTTTCAAGGGTGTCGCGGCGGGCAACCTCCACGGTGCCGTTGGCTATATCACGGGGACCCATGGCAAGGCGTACGGGAACTCCCTTGAGCTCCCACTCTGCGAACTTGAAGCCCGGACGGAGTGTGTCACGGTCATCGATTTCAACGCTGTGGCCTTTTGCCTCAAGGGCTTTTTTGAGCTCATACATCTTATCCAGGACGGCGTTATGTTCTTCGTCGGTCTTGTAGATGGGAACCATTACAACCTGGATAGGAGCAAGGGCGGGAGGAAGGACCAGTCCGTTGTCATCTCCGTGAGCCATGATGAGGGCCCCCATAAGGCGGGTGCTCACGCCCCAGGATGTGGCCCAGACATAATCCTGTTTTCCTTCCTTGTTAGTGAACTGGACATCGAAACTCTTTGCGAAGTTCTGGCCCAGGAAGTGGGATGTGCCTGCCTGGAGGGCCTTGCCGTCCTGCATCAGGGCCTCTATGGTCATGGTGTCCAGGGCGCCTGCAAAACGCTCTCCGGGGCTCTTGTGGCCAACCACCACGGGAAGGGCCATGACCTCACGTGCAAACTTTGCATACACATTTACCATGCGTGTCTTCTCTTCCTCCGCTTCCTGTGCGGTAGAGTGAGCCGTATGGCCTTCCTGCCAGAGGAACTCCGCAGTGCGGAGGAAAAGGCGTGTACGCATTTCCCAGCGCACCACATTGCACCACTGGTTGCACAGGATGGGGAGGTCTCTCCAGCTATGGACCCAGTTCTTGTAGGTGTTCCAGATTATGGTTTCAGAAGTGGGACGCACGATGAGCTCTTCTTCCAGCCTGGCGTCGGGGTCCACGATGATGCCGTTGCCATTGGGATCATTCATGAGGCGGTGGTGGGTTACCACAGCGCATTCCTTGGCAAATCCGGCAACGTGCTCTGCCTCACGGCTGAAGAAACTCTTGGGGATGAACAGGGGGAAATAGGCGTTCTTTACGCCGGTCTCCTTGAACATTCCGTCCATTATGCCCTGCATCTTTTCCCAGATGGCATAGCCGTATGGCTTGATGACCATGCATCCGCGCACGGCGCTCTGCTCTGCGAGATCTGCCTTTACAACCAGGTCATTATACCACTGGGAGTAGTTCTCTTCCCGTTTTGTTACCTCTTTTGCCATAATTATTATTGTTTTTTTGCTGTTTTGTTGCTATTATTGTCTCCTGGAAAGCTGCATGCAGGTATAATAATTGCATTATCTTTCCTGACAAGCCGATTTATCGGCACAAAGATACTAATTTTATTGGATAAAGGAGGCCCTAATATGAAAAAGAGATTCCTCTCATACGTTGCAGCCGGCTTTGCGGCTATATCCTGCGGCTCAATGGGACAGGTCAGTACTCAGTCCTTTGACGACGGTCTTTACTACACAAAGCCCGCCGTCACTGAGGTGGCCGTTTCAGATGATGCCGTGGACAACCTTCTGGCCGACACCAAGGATTCCCCTGCATATATTATCAGCAACGGGGATACCCTTGTGGTACCGTCCGGGCAGTCGGTGCGTCTTTCTACGTCCAATTCGGTTATCACCGTAACTGATACGCCGTCATGGGCGTGGAGCTATACCTATCCCTACACTCCATGGTACTTTTATCCCACATGGGGCTACAACTACTATGGGTGGCACCCTTATGCATACTGGGACACATGGTACTATCCCTATCGCTGGCACCACTATTATAGCTTCTGGGACCCCTGGTATCACTATGATCCCTGGTATTACCGTTCATGGTACAGCCCGTGGTTCTATAGTTCATGGTATTATGATCCCTGGTACTACAGGCCTTATCACCACTATGGATATTATGGCTGGCACGGTTACGGCGGCGGATACCGTCACTGGGTTTCTAACCGTCCTGCCAGGATGAGCAATGCAACTGGAGGAATTTCAGGTTCTTCAAGGAGTATCGGCGGCTCTTCCCGCAGCATAGGTTCATCGTCACGCTCATCCGGAACGCGTTCCCTGGCAACCCGCACCGGGTCATCTGTTTCAAGGAGCTACAGCAGTTCCTCCACAAGGAGGGCAACTTCCGTGAGCAGGAGCTCTTCCTCCACAGTTACACGCAGCAGCAGCTCTGCCACCAGAAGCAGCTCATCATCCGTAAGAAGCGGCAGCTCCACTTCCAGGGGAAGCAGCGTTTCCAGGAGCAGTTCCTCTCCCACCTACAGGAGCAGCGGTTCTGTCTCCAGAAGCAGTTCTCCTTCTTACAGGAGCAGTTCGTCAACCAGGAGCTCATCTTCTTCCGGAGGATACTCCGGCGGGTACCGCTCATCTTCCGGCAGCAGCCGCTCCTCCGGCAGTTATTCTAGTGGAAGCCGCTCCTCCGGCAGTTATTCAAGTGGCAGCCGGTCTTCGTCCGGAGGATATTCCGGAGGTTCCAGGTCGTCCGGTGGCGGCGGATCACGTTCATCTTCACGCAGGTAGCTTATGAAAAAGACAATTATAGCAGTTCTATGTGCGGCGGTGTCACTTTCCGCCGCCGCACAGTCCTGGGATCAGGCCCAGAAGTTTTCTGAGAATATCTATGGCGGTACCGCAAGGAGCATCGCCATGGGTAATGCCCTTACCGCCGTGGGCGGGGACATCGGTTCAATCGGCCTTAATCCTGCCGGGAGTTCCGTTGCCGGATATACCCAGTTCACAATCACTCCATCCCTGTCCATATCGGCCACAAGGGCCCAGGGATATGATGCCGGAGGGCTGGAGCCAATAGGCTTTGGAGACCGCGTGTCCACAGGTTTCACCAGGGGCAAGTTGCCCAACATCGGCTTCACGGTCAATATGGAAACAGGCCGCAGGCATGGTCTCAAGCGTATGTCATTTGGATTTGTTTCCAATTCCACAAATGATTTCACCTACAGGACAAAGGCAGCCGGCATATTCTACGGCACGCATTCCTTCTCCGGGTCGCTTGCCTCACTTGCCCAGGGCTACACCCCGGAAGCAATCGGCGGTGACTGGTTCAGTACCGGCCATGGCCTTGAACCGGACTGGAGTGCAATGGTAGGAGCCCGCAGTCATATCATTGACTATATCCAGAACAATAGTTACCTTGGTGTCACTGATGTTTCCGTAAACGGGTATCCCGAGGCCGCCGGCCAGCTTTACCAGAATTACGGTTATCAGACCCGGGGTTATAAACACGACATGGTGCTCAACATGAGCGCCAATTTCGACGACAGATTCTACATTGGCGCAAATCTCGG
>CACXNH010000002.1 GCA_902768955.1 uncultured Bacteroidia bacterium
ATGTCAAACTCCCCCGTGGGAAGGACCCTCTCACAATAACTCTGGAAGAGTGCGAGGCCCTCATCAATGAGACCCCCGCAGAAAAACCTGCCCAGGAAATCCTGGCGGAATTCGGAGACATCAAAGTGATAAATGGACGTTACGGTCCTTACATCAAGCAGGGGGATTCAAATTATAAGATTCCCAAAGGAAAAGATGCCGCAACCCTTACTGAGGCTGACTGTCAGGCCAATATATCTGAAACTGGCCCTACAAAAAAGTTTGTCAGAAGAGCTAAAAAATCAAAATAATTTGTATTTTTGCCATTGGTTAGTTAAAAAGTGTAAGTTATGGCAAAATATCACATTGATGAGATAGACCAGAAAATACTCTCGTTTCTGGTAAAGAATGCCCGTATGCCCTTTCTGGAGATTGCCCGTGAATGCGGTGTCTCCGGAGCGGCTATCCATCAGAGGGTCAAGAGGTTGGAGGCCAATGGCGTTATCACCGGTTCCCGTCTTCTGGTAAAGCCACATGCCCTGGGCCTGAATATCTGCGCCTTCGTAAGCATCTCCCTTAGTGAATCCACCAAATACCCGGAGGTGATATCAAACCTTAAGAAGATTCCGGAGATTGTGGAGTGCCATTTCATCACCGGCCGGTTTGCAATCCTCGCAAAGCTCTATTGCCTGGACAACGACCACCTCATGGAGGTTCTCCTGAACACCATCCAGAAGATCCCCTATATCCAGTCAACGGACACTATGATTTCCCTGGATGAACCCATTGAACGCCAGGTTTGGGTGAAGGACTTCAAGTCCACTTCCTATTCAGGCAGGGATTAATTGCCGACAGACAAAAATTTACTGGATTCTTCTGGGGCACCCGTTTCCCCGAAGAATCCAGTAAATTATTTGGTGTCAATCACTTAGGCGCGCTGCCTATTTCAGATAGTTCTTTGCCTCCTTGGCGTAGGCTTCGTTCTTGCTGGAAGCAAGCTTGCCGTAGAATTCCTTGGCGGTCTCTGCGTCCTTCAGTGCCACGGCGTTCTGGGCTATGGTGAGGAGGAGGTCGTCGTTGGCGGCGGCAGAAGCGTCAAGTGTGCAGTATTTCTTGAGGGCCTCGTTCTGCTCTGCTTTCTTTCCAAGTGCACCGTAGCTGATGCCCATCTTGTAGAAGATGGTGGCCTTTTCAGGTTCCGGATCAACTTCCAGGGCAGCAGAATAGTCTTCCACGGCTGCAGCGTACTGCTTGGCCTGCTGCTTCTTCTGGCCGTTGTTATAGTAGTAGTTGAAAAGCTGCTTCTTTACGTCTGCTTCCTTACCGTTGGCCGATGCTATCTCAAATGCAGCCTTTGCCTGGTCAATTTTTCCGGAGTTAAGGAGAAGGCGTCCGAGCAGGAACTGGGCCTCACCGTCCTGGGGAGTATATTCCACGCATTTCTGAAGGTTTGAGAAAGCCGTAGAGGCATCCTTTGCGCCAAGGGCTTTCTTGGCCGATGCCTTATAGGTAATGCCAAAAAGGTCATTTACCTCTGCAGCCTTGTCCTCTGCGCCAAATTCTGCGCAATCTGCGGCGGCAGCGCCAAGAGCGACGATTGCGGCGTCATAATCCTTGGCGGCTATGCTTTCCTTTGCTACTGCAACTGAATATGCGGGGATGATTCCTTTAAGCTCCTCAACTTTTGACAGGGCTTCATCTTCCTCTCCGCAGGCTACGAACTGGGTATAAGCCTGCTTGAAAAGCTTTAGGGCCTCTGCCTTGGTTTCTGCCTGGGCGGCATCATTGAAAGTCTGGACCGCTTCATTGAAGTCCTGGGCCAATGCGCTGATTGCGAGACCCAAAGCTGCGAACACTACTAAAATTTTTTTCATATCCATAAAGTTTAAATTATTTCATGTCAGGCCGGCGAGTTGCAAATATAGCAATTTTAATCTTAACTTTGCAGAGTGAATATACTTAAAAGCATATTTCCGGTACTTGCCGGGCTTTGTTTCGCAATAACTGTGCCAGCCCAGCAGTTGCCTCCGCTGTCTGTAGATCCGTCCATAGAAACGGGAAAGCTTGGCTGCGAAGCTGCATATTATATTGTAAAGGCTCCAATAAGAAAGGGTTACGCATCAATATCGCTTGTCCAGAAAGGGGATTCCCTGACGGATTTGAAGCGGGCCGGATTATCATCGGCATTCCTTGCAAGGATGGGCGTAGGGCCCACCGGGGACGGATTTCTCTCAGAAATGGAAGGCTCTACAATATATACTTTCAAGGATGTGCCTTTTTACAGGAAAGATGTCCTGGACTCAATGCTGCTTTACACCTTTCACAAGATGTCGGAAAGCAGTGCCCCGCAGGCAATAATAGTCTCCGGAGACGTTGAGCCCGCCGTGGAACTTAAGAAAAAGATGGATATCTTTTCCCTTCTTGTTCCTAAACTTGACGCCCAAAAACCTGAACCGGGGTATGTGTGGAATCCTAATCAGCCGGCAGTGCTGGATTATAGCGCCGGCCCCGGCTCAATAGCCGTCACATACGCAGGAAAACGCATTCCGCAGGTGTTTATGAACACGGCCCAGGCCCTTGTTACGGATATCTTCGGCCTGGAATTTCTGGTACTCCTCAGAAACCGGCTGGAGAAGGATTTTGCCCGTGAGGGCATAACCTGCAGCTCAATATCGTTCAAGTCCCTGAGGAGTTGCGACTATAAAGGCGACGAGCGTTACACCGTAATTGCGCGAATAGCTCCCGGGCAGGAATTCAGGGCACTGAGGGTGATGGCCCGCACCCTTGCATCCATAGATGCCAGGGGCGTGAGCGTTAAAGAGTTCACCGATGCCAAGGAGGTACTCCGGCCTGGCCTTCTGAGAGAGGCGGCCTCTATTCAAGATAAGACAGCCCCCTGCATAGCCAACTTCCTTTTTGGTGCAAACCTTGCTCCCGCTTCTGAGCGTGTACGCCTCTTTGCCCGGAAGAACATTCCCGAGGAAACGGAGGCAAGGCTTTTCGGGAAGTTTGCATCGGCCCTTCTGGCGGGGGAGAATAACCTTACCCTTGAACTTTCAGCAAGGGATACCCTGGATCCCGCAGAGGCCCTGATGGTGTATAACGCCAATTACAAAAACGGCCTTGCAGTACCGTATGAGGCGGATTATACATGGCATGGCGCAGATTCCGCCGGCCTGGATTTCTCTCCGTCCCGTCAGCGTATCCGGAAGGAGAAGCCGGAGCTGGCCTCGGGTGGTACGGTCTGGAATTTCTCCAACGGCGTCAAGGTTATATACAAGGAGATAAAAGGCTCCAGGATGTTTAATTATTCCCTGGTGCTGGGCGGGGGACTCTCCCAGATCCAGGACCTTCAGGAAGGGGAAGGCGGACATATCGGCCCAATGCTCGGGCTCTATGACGTGGGAGGCCTTCCTGCTCCCGTTTTCAGGGATATCCTTGAGGTCAACGGTCTTACAATGAAGGCCGATGTCAATCTGAACAGCCTTGTCATAAGCGGCAGCGCCCCATCCGGGAAACTGGCTTTCCTGATGAAGACGCTCCTTGCCATCTCCAATGAGCGTGTCCCAAACAGGGAAGAGTTCAGAAGATATGCGGCGGCGGATTCCCTGAGGGAGAAGTCGGCCTTTGACGATATTTACAGGCAGCTTCATCCGGGTTACCGTTATTCCGCGCGTCAGGGAGCGCTTACCCCTGCCACCCAGGATAAGGCCGAAGCTTTTTATGCCAACCGCTTTGCCCGTTTCAACGACGGAGTCCTCATCATCTCCGGAGACCTGGAGACAGGTGTGGTAAAGCGTATCCTTGGCAGATATCTTGGCGGTTTCAGCATTCAGAAGGGTACCACGCCCCGGCGCCCCGTAGAGTTCAAGCAGCGTAACGGAACGGTAACAATAGACGGGGACAAAGGCCCCCGCGGCATATACGTGGTAATGGAGGCCCCCATTGCCGTAACGTCGGATAATTTCTATCTGTCTTCCGTGGCTGCGGATGTGTTGAGGCAGGCTCTTGTGTGGGAACTTGCGCCTTACGGATTTACGGCCAGTGTAGCCGTAGGCCCCATGGCCCAGCCGCAGGAGCGCTTCTATATGGAAATCACGTGCCGGCCTGTTCCCCTGGACTCTCTTCCCTCAGACGTGGAGGAACCTGACGTGACCAAGGCAATCACAGCCGTGAGGGCTGCAACGGCAAAGGCCGGGAAACGCCTGCCTTCCAACCTGGATGTACAGGCATGGAAAAACGCCCTTATGGAGAGCGTGAAGGCCCGGATGTCCACCCCGGAGGGCTTTACGGCCGCCCAGCAGGTGCGTTATTCCCTTAACAAGGATATCAATTCCCGCTACACGGAAAGCATACAGGCCGTTACTCCGGAAAAAGTCCGCAGTTTCCTTGCCGCACTTGGTGCCGGCGGCGCAGTAGAATATATAGTGGAATGAGCAGTGCTTTTGGAACCATAATCGAGATTGGAGACATCCTTGTGTCAGAGGATGTGGTCCTTGAGTTTTTTGCCTGTGACTATCCGGTTTGCAGGGGATGCTGCTGCATAATAGGAGACAGCGGCGCTCCCCTCAAGGAAGAGGAACTGGAGCCCCTGGAGGCCAATTACAGCTTTTATTCCGCGCTCATGACACAAAAGGGCAGGGCGGCAGTGGATGAGAAAGGCTTTTTTGAAATAGACCGTGACGGAGACCTTGTTACGCCGGTCGTCCCCGGCAGTGAGGAATGCGCCTATTGCCATTTTGAGGCCGATGGAAACTGCTTCTGCGCCATTGAGCGCCAGTTCTGCAAGGGTCTTGGGACATTCCGTAAGCCTATCTCCTGCTCCCTGTATCCCATCCGCGTGGTTGACCTAGGCGGCGGAAGGGTTGGCCTCAATCTTCACCGCTGGCATATCTGCAAGGACGCATATGAAAAAGGGCGCCGCGAAGGAATCCGTGTGTACCAGTTCCTTCGCGGGCCTCTTACAGATGCCTTTGGGGAGGAGTTTTACTCCGCCTTGTCGGAGGCAGCCAGGATGCTCATAGCGGCCTCATAATCTCCCTCGTTTACCTTTACCTCAATAGGCCTGGAATAGCCCAGGGAAGGATAGGAGGAGTCTGCGCCAAAGACCCCGGCGGGGATGCCGTTGTCTCCAAGTAGGGCTACGCACATATCGGCCTGTATCCTTTCAGGGAAACTGGCTACGGTCTTGAATTTTTGAGTATCAGTTGCCATAATCATTAAGTTTACGGTCTATTGTCATTACAACCCTTGAGAGATCCCTTACAAGGCCCTCTATCTCAAAGCCGCCAAGCACTGATTCTATGGTAAGGGTGTCTTCCCAAAGACGTGCAACCCTGTTTACGGGGCTGCTGAGATGGTACTTGCGGCCTCCGCTTTCAGTGGTTCCGCAAAACACATAGCCCCTTGCCTGCATGGCCTGGTCTATCTTTTCCCACATGGGGGCGGGGTCTCCGTTGGCATGTACCTTACGCTTTCCATAGCCAAAGAAAGGATATGCCAGGCTCATTGCCGCAAACAGCCCCAGGATCATCCAGATAGACTTCCAGCCGCTGCGGAATGCCACCGCAACATCCTTGGAAACCATGCCGGATAGCATGAGAATCCCAATTATGAGGACAAATATTATGGTTATCTGGACAAAGTACTTTGCCGCTCTTCTCAAATGTGTCATATCAGTTCCCTGATTATCTGGTCACTTACAAAGAATCTGTTTTCAGGTATGCGGTAGCGCCGGCCGGCCTTAATGAGGGCCCCTTCTCCAATGAGGCGCTGGATATCGGAGGCCTTGCAGTTGGCCTCCAGGAACCCTGCGTCTGCGCCCCGGGAAGTCCTGAGGCTCAGCATCAGGGTTTCCACTATCTCATCCTCTACGCTCAGGGATTCCTCCGTGCGGGTATATCCGGAGGTATCGTTGCTGTTCCAGCTGCGGCCCTTTCCGCTGAAGGAGTGGGCCGACGGGCCAAGCCCCACATAGGGCCTTCGCTGCCAGTATCCGCCGTTGTGTTTGGCCTCGAAACCCGGCTTTGCGAAGTTGGAGATTTCATAGTGGTCATAGCCGGCTGCATGGAGTTTATGGCAAAGGAGGCTGTACTGACGCGCGCACTGCTCTTCCGGGGCTTCCTGGTATTCACCTGCTTCAAGCCTGTGGGCAAGGACGCTGTCTCCCTCAACGGTGAGCTGATAGCAGGAGATGTGCTCCGGCTTTAGCTCAAGGGTGTCATCTATAGTGCGTTCCCATACCTCATCCGTGAGATTTGAAAGGCCGAAGATAAGGTCTGCGCTGATGTTTTCAAACTGGGCTTCCCTTGCCATCCTGACGGCTTTTCTGGCATGATCTGCATTGTGACGGCGGTTCATCCAGCGAAGGAGGTCGTCGTCCAGGGACTGGATGCCGATGCTTATGCGGTTGCATCCCAGCATCCTCAGGCTCTGGAGGTAAGGGAGACCCTTCTCTACAATATCCTCAGGGTTCACTTCCATGGTGAACTCAGTGTATGGCCCGCCATGGCCGCATTCCTCAAGAGTGAGGAGAATCTTTGTGAGATTTGACAGGGGAAGCACGGAAGGCGTTCCGCCGCCAAAATACAAAGTGTGGAAGGAATTGTCCATTTCCCCGCTCCTGCTTTTGATTTCCTGGCACACCAGGCGGGTGTACGTGTCAAATGCACCTTCCTGCGGGATTTCACGGAAGAAATCGCAGTAGGTGCAGAAACTCTTGCAGAAGGGGACGTGGATGTAGATCATTTTAGCGGAGCATGCATTCGGCCTTGCCAAGAAGGCTCTTTTCCGTGTAAACTTCCAGGGTGTAGACGCCCTTTACGTATTCATCAATGTCATTGATGTAGATGGAAAGGTCTACCTCTGCGCCCTCATAGTCCACCTCACGGGAGGCGGTGGCCTGGAGGACTTCACCCTTTACGGAGAACTCTGTGGATTCGTTGTTCATAAGGAGTATGCCGTCAGGATCCTTGACGCGGACGTAAACGCGGACTGGACCGCGGTCTGCCAGGGAATTCTCAACCAGTGTGAGTCCTGCAACCATATACTCTACGCGGCTGTGGCGGTCTCCGGCTTTGTTGTTGCTGTAGTAACCGGTGAGGGAGATAGCGCGTGCCTTGAGCACCTTCCCGGCGCTTACCTTGCTGGAGAGGTCTTCCACCCGCGCCGTAAGTTCCTCGTTGGCGGTGCGTGCCTCTGCGGCTTCACGGCGGGCAGCTGCGGCATCTGCGGTGAGTTTCTTGTTGAGGGTGTTGAGGGAGTCAATCTGGACTATGTAACCCTTCATGATGGCGCGCAGCGTGCCTAGTTCCTTTTCATACTGGCGGATTTTGGCACGGTTGGTGGCCTCTGTCTTGTTGAGCTTCTCAATGAGCATTGCAACTTGTTCACGGGAGGTGTCCAGCTGGCTGTTGATATTGTCATAGTCCGAGCTGAGATGAGAAAAGTCACTCTGGAGGTCCTTCATCTGCTGCGCGAGCTCTGTCTTTTCGTTTTCCAGGGCATTTACAAGGGTGCTTCTCTGGTAGAGCATATAACCCAGCACAAGGGCAAGGGCTGCCGCCACGCAGGCGAGGATGGTCATAACGGTGCGGGGACCTTTCTTCTCTTTGCGTTCACGCTCTTCGCGTTCAATTCTCTCAAGGGGATCTTCGTATGCCATAATGGTTGATGAATGTTAATTTGTACAAACTTACATAAAAAAACGGTATTTTCTATGAAAAGCCGCTAATTTCGTGCCATTATTATCCATCTGCCAGCAGGCGGATTATACTGGCCGGGTCCTTTCACGCAGCCAGGCGGCTACCTCCGCCGGGAGGCGGGGACTCAGCACTTCATACACGTGCCGGTTGTAGGCGTTGAGCCAGTCTTTTTCATCCTGGGTGAGCATGGAAACCTCCAGGCAGGATGTGTCAAAGTGGCACAGCGTAATGGACTCGAATCCAAGCCAGGAGCCAAACTCATTGTCTCCCACAGGGCGGCACAGCATTGCATTCTCATGGCGCACTCCGTGCATGCCCTCGCGGTAGATTCCGGGCTCGTCAGTAGTAATGAAACCGGGCTGGAAAGGAACGGAATTGAAATTCTGGCGGAATTCATGGGGGCCTTCATGCACGCCCAGGAAGAATCCCACGCCATGGCCGGTGCCGTGGCCGAAGTTCCTCTTGAAGCGCCACATGGGCTCCCTTGCAAGGATATCCAGGTGGCATCCGGTGGTACCGCGAGGGAAAACGGCCATCTCAAGGCCTATATGGCACTTCATCACCAGGGTATAGTCTTCCCTCTCCAGGGATGTGCATGGGCCAAGCGGTATGGTGCGCGTTATGTCCGTTGTGCCAAACAGATACTGCCCTCCGGAATCACAAAGGTACAGCCCGTGAGGCTCAAGCAGGGCCGACCCCGTCCTTGGAGTACTGTAATGCGGAAGTGCCGCCGAGGGACCATAGGCCGATATTGTCTCGAAGCTGTCTCCCCTGTATCCGGGAATCTTTGCGCGCAGAGAGCCAAGATAACATGCGGCATCCCATTCGTTGATCTGGCCTGCATGCTGTTCCACCCAGTATAGGAACTGCTCCACGGCAAGGCCGTCCTCAATGTGAGCCTCCCTCATACCGTCAATCTCAGTGGCATTCTTCACGGCTTTCCATAGTGAGATTGGAGACGCTGTTTCAACCACCTCCGGAAGAAGGTCTCCGTCATCTATGGCATCCCTCAGGGCATAATTGAGCGCCGACGGATCCACGCATATCCTGTCTATGCCGTCAAGCCTCAGGGACGCAAGGGCAAAATTCACATCGGAATAGTCCCTGATGGATATTCCATCGGCCTGAAGCTCCTCGAAGCTGGCCTGGGTCTCGGAGTCAGGGTCCTGGAAGGGGTCCTTCCTCACAAACCACTGGACATCTTCCAGCGACACCAGAAGATAGGATATTACGTAAGGGTTATAGTCAATGTCCTGCCCGCGCACATTCAGCAGCCAGGCAATCTGGTCAAGGGACGTGAGGAGGATTGCATCGGCCCCCTGCAGAACCAGCCACTTGCGCAGACGGCCTATCTTTGATTCACGGCTCTCTCCCACAAGGTCTTCTCCCAGGGTGATGACGGGGGTTGAGGGAATGGCAGGCCTGTCCTGCCACAAGGGTCCTATTACATCAGGCACCGGCACAATCAAGGCCGATGGCACCGCCCCCTGCAGCTCGCGCACCGCCGCAACGCTCTGGCAAAGGGCATCTACGGCAATTGTAGGCTTGTCAAGGCCAAGCGAGGCAATCCACTCCGGGATGGGCACCTGTTCCGGAACGCGCATCTTGTGAAGCTGGACTCCGCTGCCTGGCAACTGCTTGCCTGCCTGTATAAAGTAGCGGGTATCCGTCCACAGGCCTGCGTGGTCTGCGGTAATAACAAGGTCTCCGCACTCACCGGTAAAACCGGAAAGCCAGTTCACCTGCTGCCAGCGCGGTGCTATGTACTCGCTTGAGTGGGGATCCGTTCCATAGATGATGAGTATGTCCCAGCTGTTGGAGCGCATCATCGCCCTCACAGCCTCAATCCTGTCATAGTAAATATTCCCTTCCATAATTGTGAGCCTATTTTCTACAAAGATAGTGAAAAAAGCGGATTGTACCGCTGGCGCTCATCGGCCTCACAATCAAATCATTACAAAGCCCTGCTTGTGCACGGCACCCAACCGGAATTGTGTAAAGCATTGAGTGTGTGCTGTTTAAGCGCCAGGTCCGGGTTGTTCCTGTTTCGGTTTCTCTTTTAGTCGTCTTTTCATAGATGTAATTTCGTCTCTTATTAATTGCCTTATTATCAGTTATTTGTGTAAACCTGCTTGTGCGCGGCGCCTAACCAGATTTTTGTAAGTTGTTGATTTTTAGGCCGATAGCTGCGGCGCCAAAGCGAGTCAATTCATTTATAGGATTATTTTCTGTTTCCGTTCCTGATTGCAATCTTTGTGAAAAAAGCCATGGGCCGACGTAAGTATCTTAAAGACATTGTAAACCACTGCTACCACCGGGCAGGGGACGGTGGTGTGATTTTTTATACGGTAAGTGATTATCTTGTATGGTTCACCATTGTATGTACTAAGGCAAGGAGGCATAAGGTGAAAATTCTTGCAATGTGCCCTATGCCGGATCACGTGCACTTGTCAGTTGTAACATCCCAAAAGAAAACGTTATCGGCATTTATGGCCGGATATGCTCACGATTTTGCCCTTGAGCGCAATGTGGCGTGTCGTCGGAAAGGAGATTTTTTCCAGCATCCGTTTGGCAGTGCTCCTAAGGTTGGAGCAAAAAAGGCCAGGACAAACATCATTTATATTGCCAATAATCCTGTTGAACGTCAGTTGGTTGAGAAGGCCGAAGAATACAGATGGACTTTCCTGGCTTATGCCGTAAGTGATCATCCGTTCTCAGACAAGTTGGTTCGGGACAAGGCTAGCCAGTCCCTGAGGAGGGTTTTAGATGAGGTAGATGGACTGAGAAAGGCCGATCGGCCCATCAACTATGCTAGGTTGAAGCGTTTTTTCAGGAAACTGGACAGGCGGGAGTCCCTTCAACTAACGGATTACATCATTTCAAAATACAACGCCATAGACTACGCTGCGGCCTTGAGTTATTTTGACAACAGCTACATCTCCATGCTTACGGCCGTTCATTCAACTACCGGAAGTGAATACGATCTGAACGAACCATTCGTGGGAAAGTCTGATGCATATTATAATCAAATGACCGGAATCATTATGCGGGAGTGCGGGGTAAAAGACATTCACTCCGTTTTGTCATATGACAAGGACAGGAAGTATGAACTGTTCCTTCTTCTAAGGCGGCTCACCCGTGCCCCGTCAGAGCAAATCGGGAAATATCTCCATCTGCCGATAAGGAAACTCTGAATCGGCCCCAATTGCCCTGGTGGATAAATGATTGATACTCAGTGTTTTAAGTTAATCCGGTTGTGCAGATAAGCCAATCTGATTCGCGTAAGAGATTGATTTTCAGGCCGATATCCGCCAGGCCGAGTGTGAGACAGTTACTGACTCCACGGAATTCAAGAATCATATATGCCGCAGGCGCCCTGGTGGGCAATATGGTGACTGTCAATGCGTTATGGAAAAATGCTTGGGTAGTTTGCACAAGCAGAAAGCAGTAAAGTGTTGGAAATCAACAATATGACCACCAGCGAGGAATAGTCACGCTTTTTTGCTATATTTGCAAATTAAATTATGACTTATGGCATACTATGAACTTAACGAGCAGGAGCTCGGACGCAGAGAATCACTTGCAAAACTTCGTGAACTTGGGATAAATCCCTATCCGGCGCCCCTGTATCCCATAAACACCACAACTGAGGAGATTGCCCGGGGCTTCAAGCCGGAAGAAGGTAATTTCCAGGATGTTTGCATCGCCGGCCGTATTATGAGCCGCCGCATCATGGGAGCAGCTTCCTTCATGGAACTGCAGGACCACGCAGGCCGCATCCAGGTGTACGTAAAGCGTGACGAGATATGCCCGGGAGAGGACAAGACCATGTACAACACCGTATTCAAGAAGCTCCTTGACATCGGTGACATTGTGGGCATAAAAGGCTTCGCATTCTTCACCCAGACCGGCCAGCTTTCCGTCCACGCAAAGGAACTTACCGTCCTGAGCAAGTCCCTGCGCGTGCTCCCCATAGTGAAAACAGACGCAGACGGCACCGTCCATGACAGCTTCGAGGACCCTGAACTCCGCTACCGCCAGAGGTACGTGGACCTTGTGGTGAATCCCCAGGTGAAGGAGACCTTCGTGAAGCGTACGCTCATCATCAACACAATGCGTGAGTGTTTCAACCAGGCCGGCTGCCTTGAGGTGGAAACCCCCATCCTCCAGGCCATCCCCGGCGGCGCAACAGCCCGTCCGTTCATTACTCACCACAATGCCCTGGACGTGGATATGTACATGAGAATTGCAAACGAGCTATACCTCAAGCGCCTCATCGTGGGCGGCTTTGCGGGCGTGTATGAGTTTGCAAAGAATTTCCGCAACGAGGGTATGGACAAAACCCATAACCCTGAATTCACGTGCGTGGAGATGTACATAGCATACAAGGATTACATCTGGATGATGGAATTCACGGAGAAGATGCTCCAGAAGGTTGCAGAGGCTACCGGCGGCGTGAAGAAGGTTATCGGCGGGAATGAGATTTCCTTTGAAGGCCCCTTCCGCAGGCTGCCCATCCTTGATGCCATCAAGGAGTTTTCCGGCGTGGACGTGAAAGGTATGGATGAGGCCGCTCTCCGTGAAACCTGCAAGAAGCTTAACGTTGAGGTAAGCCCTGAAATGGGCGTTGGAAAGCTCATAGATGCAATTTTCGGCCAGTACTGCGAGGAAAAACTCATCCAGCCCACGTTTGTGATTGACTATCCTGTGGAGATGAGCCCCCTTACCAAGCGCTGCCGCCACGACGACACCCTCACGGAGCGTTTTGAGCTCTTTGTGAACGGCAAGGAACTTGCCAACGCATACTCGGAGCTCAATGACCCCATAGACCAGCTGGACCGCTTTGAGGAGCAGGCTGCCCTCAAGTCAAAGGGAGACGACGAAGCCATGTACATTGACTACGACTTTGTCCGAGCCCTTGAGTACGGCATGCCTCCCACATCCGGTATCGGTATCGGCATAGACCGGCTCACAATGTTCATGACCGGAAAGGACAGCATCCAGGACGTCCTCTTCTTCCCTATGATGCGCCCGGAAAAATTCTAGATGGAGACCATTACATCGGCCCAGAATCCAAAGATCAGGAATCTGCTTCTGCTGCAGGAGAAATCCAAGGCGCGGCGGCAGCAGGGTCTTTTTGTGGTTGAGGGCCGAAGGGAACTGGAACACTGCCTTGAGGCAGGGTACAATGTCCGTACGCTTTTCGTGTGTCCGGAGATCTTTGGTGGCATGGCGGATGAGGGAATTGTATCGCTAATCGCCTCCGCTTCGCTCCGGCCCCTCCCACGGCCTTCGGCCGCGGGCCCCTCCCTCTTATCCGGCCGAGGGTGGCCAGAGATTCTCGATACAATTCCCTCATCCGCCAAAGTTACAGTCATAGAGATTCCGGAGGCTCTTTACCGGAAGGTGGCATACCGTGAATCAACGGAGGGAATCATCGCGGAAGTGGAGTACAAGGAGCGCACTCTCAGTGATTTACACCTTCCGGAGAATCCGCTGATAATGGTGTTGGAGTCCGTTGAGAAACCGGGAAACCTTGGTGCCGTACTTCGGAGCGCAGACGCCGCCGGGGCCGATGCCGTCCTCATCTGCGACCCCCTCACGGACCTCTACAATCCCAATCTCATAAGGGCTTCAATAGGAGCGGTGTTCACCGTACCCACCGTACCCTGCAGTTCGGAGGATGCAATTGCATTCCTTGGGGCCCGTGGTATCCAGATACTTACTGCCCAGCTCCAGGATTCTTCCCTGTATTATGACGTTGACATGCGCCGTGGAACCGCCCTTGTCATGGGCACTGAGTCCACGGGACTTACGGACCAGTGGCGAAGGGCTGCATCGGCCCATATCCGCATCCCTATGCTGGGGCGTCTTGACAGCCTGAACGTCTCTGTCAGCGCCGCAATTCTACTCTTTGAGGCCGTCCGGCAGAGGCAGATTTGACCGCCCATCCAAAAAACTCGGCAATACGGTATTTTGGCGTTGGATTTCCAACGCTTTTTTATTATAATTGTATGCTGAACCGCTAAACACTAGATGTATGAGACATTTTCATTTTCTTCTAGTCCTTGCCGCAGCAGCGGCGCTCCTTTCCTGTACCAAAACCGGCAATCCGGATAATCAGGACAATCCGGATAATCAGGACAACAAGGGAGAACAGACAATTCCCGCAAGCTCTTTTGACAAGGACAGCCCATGGTCCATCATAGGGACTGTCGGAGGAGACAGCTGGACCAAGGATATCGCCATGAAAACAAACGGCTCCTGGCATGCCGCCTTCAACGTAACCGTGACGGCATCTGATGAATTCAAGTTCCGCAAAAACAAGGGCTGGGATGTGAATTTTGGAGCGTCGTCGCCAAAGGTTGGGGAGAAAGTGTCACTTGTGCAGGGCGGGGATAACATCAAGCTTCCGGCCGGCACCTATGACCTCTACATTGCGGAAACCTCCCAGACGGGTTATTTCCTCACGGCCGGCAGTGATTTCACCCATGCCGATGATGCCACGGTGGAGGAAGGCGGAGACCTCTACGGGGATTACAGCGCTTCCCTTGCATCGGCCGATAAAAAGTCAGGAATCACTTACCAGCTTAACGTTTACAGCTTTGCAGACTCTGACGGAGACGGCTGGGGAGACTTCCAGGGCATAATAGACCACCTGGATTACCTGGACGCAATAGGCGCCACCGCACTTTGGCTGTCCCCGGTCAACGACTCCCAGTCTTATCACGCCTACGACATCAAGGATTACTACTCCATCAATCCAAAGTACGGCGGAAAGGGCGCAACCGCTGCCCAGGCGGAGGCCAAACTTAAGGAACTCATCACCGAGGCCGGAAAGAAGAATATAGACCTCTACATTGACTATGTCCTCAATCACTCCGGAGACCAGTGTTCCTGGTTCACAAAGGCTCTTGCTGGAGATGAGAAGTACAAGGGCTATTATGTCTTCTCAGACAACTATACGGCCGATGTAGCAGCCGGAAAGGTGGACAACTTCGCCGGCCAGAAAGACGGACGTATGGGCGAATGGCACTCCGTGGCCATGGGTAATCCCGCCTACTCTGGCTCCAAGAACCTCCATTTCAAACTGGACGTGACAAGCGCATCGGCCCCCAAACTCACCATAACGGAAACCTCCGATGCCGCTCAGGGGGACGGAGACGCCGGTTGGTACATCTTTGACAACAACGCCCATCAGATGAGAAAGACCTCCACCGACAAAGTGTACGAACTCACCCTCAAGGTGGACAACAACTGGGGCGTCCTTGTGAAGGACCACGCAACGGAGTGGGGGGACCACAAGTGGGGCGCGCCCGCTTCCAGTCCCAAGATTACGTTCGGAACGCCTATGACCCTTGTCAAGGGCAATGCCGCCAACGACATAATCTTCGGCGGCAGCGTCACTTTCTACTGGGGCAGTTTCTCCGGCTCGATGCCTGACCTCAACTACGGGCCCTGGCAGTCCTGTGAAACTTCAGACGCTTTCAAGGACCTTGCTGCAAGCGCCGACAAATGGATCAACCTTGGCGTGAACGGCCTGCGCCTTGATGCCGTGATGTGGATATACCAGTGCCACACTGACGCCAACGTGAAGTTCCTCTCTGAATGGTACAACCACTGCAACGCCACCTACAAGGCCCGCGGCGGCAAGGGAGACTTCTATATGGTTGGAGAAGCCTATGATTGGAATGCCGATGTTGTGGCTCCCTACTACAAGGGCCTTCCTTCACTGTTTGACTTTGCCTATTTTGGCACTGTGAAGGACCGTATCAACAGGGGTTCCGGACAGGACCTTGGCGCAACCATCAAGAGTTTCCAGGATAAGAACAGGAATGCTTATGCAAACGCATCTCATACGCATAAGACCGGCTTTGAGGATGCCATCAAGCTCTCCAACCACGACGAAGACCGCGTGGCGTCGGATCTTGGCAACCATCCCCAGAAGAAACGTCTTGCAGGCGCCATCCTTCTCACCAGCCCCGGCAAGCCGTACATCTACCAGGGTGAGGAACTTGGCTACTGGGGCGTGAAGTCCAGCGGAGACCAGAACGTGCGTCAGCCCATCAACTGGAGCAAGGACTGCGTTGTCCCCACATCCTGGTGCAGTTTTGACAAGAGCGTGATTACATCAGACCTTTCCGTTGAGGCCCAGGCTGCCGACGAACATTCCCTGCTGCAGCTCTACCGCCATTTCGCGTATGCCCGCAACACCCACTCCGCCCTTGCGGAAGGTGAGATTGAAACCACCTCCTCCGGCAATGGTGCCGTGGCTGCATGGTATATGAAATCGGCCTCAGAGAAGGTTCTGGTAATGCATAACCTGTCATCGGCCCCGGTTACCGTCACCCGTGACTCTGATAAGCTTGACAAGATAATTGTTTCCAACCACAAGGTGGAGGTAAGCGGCAAGTCCGTCACCCTTCCGGCATATTCATCAGTAGTATTTCAACAGTAATAAAGATATATGAAAAAGTTTATCATCGCGCTTACAGTGCTTGCTCTTGCAGCCTGCGCTCCCAAAGTTCAGTTTCATCCTGAATGGACCTATGATTCAGTAGTCTATGAGATGAATATCCGCCAGTTCTCCCCCGAGGGAACTTTTGCGGCCGCTGCTGCCCAGCTTCCCCGCCTGAAGGAGCTTGGCGTAGACGTCGTATGGCTTATGCCTATGTTCGAGATTGGCACGGAAGGCCGTAAGGGCACCCTTGGCTCATACTATGCCATCTCTGATTACAAGAAGGTGAATCCGGAATTCGGCACCATGGAAGACTTTGAGGCTTTCATTGAAAAGGCTCACGGTCTTGGCCTCAAGGTAATCCTTGACTGGGTTGCCAACCAGACCGCCCCGGACCATGTCTGGATGACTGAGAAGCCGGCCGATTTCTATGAGAGGGACGCTGAAGGAAACGCCATCTGGGAGTATGACTGGACGGATACCCGCAGCCTCAATTATGAGAACAAGGAAGTCTGGTGGGCCCAGGACGACGCTATGCGTTTCTGGCTTGAAAAGGGCGTGGACGGCTTCCGCTGCGACGCCGCAGGTGAGGTTCCCGCAGAATTCTGGTACGGAATTCTCCCCAAGATGAACAAGGATTACCCGGACATCTATCTCCTTGCAGAAGCAGAGAGAGACAACCTGGCAGATCCCCTTGTGACCTTCGACGCCAACTACGCCTGGGAACTCCACCACCTTCTGAACTCCCTTGCAAAGGGCGCCAAGACCGTGGATGACCTGAAGGAATACGTTGCCCGTGACGCCGCCCGCTTCCCCAAGCAGGCTTTCCGCCTCACCTTCACCTCCAACCACGACGAAAATTCCTGGAGCGGCACTGAATTCGAGCGCGAGGGCGCTGCTGCAAATGCCTGCGCAGTGCTTTGCTTCACTCTTCCTAACAGCCAGCCGCTCATCTATACGGGTCAGGAAATCGGCCTTTCCCGCCGTCTGGAATTCTTTGAGAAGGATCCTATCACTGACTGGAGCCCCAACGAGTACACTACCTTCTGGAAGACTCTCTGTGACCTCAAGCACAACAATCCTGCCCTGAAGGCCGGCGAAAAAGGCGGAGACATCGTATGGTGGGATGCCCCGGAAGGCTGGGTGGCCTTCCACAGGGAAGTCAAGGGAAATATGGTAATAGTGATTGCCAACTTCGGCGTTCCCGTGCCCGCAGGGGCTCGTGAGGCCAAGGCCTACGCCAACGACAACCGCCCTCAGGGAGACGTTGTGACAGAGCCTTTCAAGAACCTTGAAGCCGCTCCTGTCACTATGACTCTCAACCTCAAGGGAGAATACAAGGACGTATTCACCGGAAACGTCATAGAGACTCCCTACGACATTACCCTTGCTCCCGGAGAGTACGTTGTTCTCACCAAATAAGGGATGAGGAAGCAGTATGTCCTTTTTGCCGCGTTACTGATTATGGCCGCCTGTTCAGGTAGGGTAGACTCATCCTCTGTCCCGGTGGCCGGTTCCGCGGAAATTACGCGAGTAGAGCCCCTGAGCTGGTGGACCGGAATGAAAACCGGTCTCCAGCTTATGGTTCAGGGGCCTCAGATATCGGCCTGTGACGTAAAGGTGGCAGGTACTGGTCTCAAGGTTAAGGCCGTCCATAAGGCCCATAACCCGGATTTCCTGTTTGTAGACGTTGAGGTGTCTGATAAGGCCCGCCCCGGCACCTACGACCTTGTGTTCACAAGGGAAGGGGAAAGTTTCAAGTATCCATACCTCATCCAGGAACGCCGCTCCGGCAGTGCCGCCCGTGAGAGTTTCACAACGGCCGATATGATATATCTCATCATGCCGGACCGTTTTGCTGAGGGGAAGGCCCCTGAAGGCGCCTATGAAGATGGCTCGGGGCATCCCTGGCAGGTTCCGTTTATGCTGGACAAGGTGGACAGGACAGACCCTCACGCCCGCCACGGAGGCAATATCCAGGGCATGATAGACCATCTGGATTACGTTGAGGACCTTGGCGCCACGGCTGTTTGGTGTACCCCTCTTCTTATAAACAACCAGCCCAGCGGGAGCTACCACGGATATGCCATCACGGACTATTACCACATAGATCCCCGCTTTGGGGACAATGCCGGGTACAAGGCATTTGTGGACGCATGCCATGCCCGTGGCCTCAAGGTGATAATGGACGTTGTCACCAACCACTGCGGCACCGGCCACTGGTGGATGGACAACCCTCCTTTTGAAGACTGGTACCACGTGAATGAGCCCTACATGCAGATGAACGCCCTGTTCTCCGTGTATATGGACCCTCACGTTGCCAAAGTGGACCGTGAACGTCAGGAAAGCGGCTGGTTTGTGCCCTCAATGCCAGATATGAACCTTGACAACCCCTTTGTCCTGAAGTATTTCCAGCAGTGGGCAGTGTGGTGGATAGAGTATGCGGGTCTTGACGGTCTCCGCGTAGACACCTATCCCTACAATGAACCAGAGCCCATGTCTGCGTGGTGCAAGGCGGTTACGGACGAGTATCCTGCAATGAACATCGTTGGAGAATGCTGGGATTATTCCATCCCGCAGGTGGCATACTGGCAGAAGGACAACCCCAACAAGAACGGATTCAATTCCAACCTTCCGTCCATTATGGATTTCCCGCTTGAGCAGGCCATCCATACGGCCCTAATGGAGGATGAAGTGTTCTGGAACGAGGGCATGACAAGGGTTTACACGGTTCTGGCCCAGGATTTCGTGTACAAGGACCTGAGCCACTTGCTCACCTTCTTTGCAAACCATGACCACCCCCGTACCGGAGATACCTTCAAGGAAGACCCTGAGCGTATGAAACTTGCCCTGGCGCTCCTTGCAACGGTGCGCGGCATCCCCCAGCTCTACTACGGAGACGAGATGATGTTCCTGGAGAGGAAGGATAAACCGGGTTCGGACGGAGCCAAGCGCATAGACTTCCCCGGAGGCTGGCCGGACGATTCCTTCACGCTGTTTACAGCGGCAGGGAGGGCATCGGCCCCTGAAATGTATGCACATGCGGCGGAACTTCACGACTATGCCCGCACGCTTTTCCGCTGGAGACGCGGCTGCAAGGCCGTCCAGGAAGGGGAGACGCTGCATTTCCTCTCACGTAAGAACGTGGGCCCCATGAACATCACGGACAACACCTACTCCTTCTTCCGCTATACCTCCGATGACGCCGTGTTTGTGTTCATCAACAATGCCCCGGAGCCCCGTACGCTGGATTGGGATCATTACGCAGAGTTCGTGAGCGGCCCTGTCACCGGAACGGAAGTCCTTAGCGGAGAAACCGTTACGCTGCGCAACGGCTTCAGCGTGGCTCCTAAATCGGCCCTTATTGTGGAATTTACGTCCAACGCGCAACGCGTTGATAATGAGTAACTTATGATATTACGGGTGCACCTGGATGTGCACCGCTATACTGTTATTATGCTGAAAATCAAACATTTACTGGCTAGCGCCGCGCTGATAGTCACAGCCTGCGGACCAAAGACCGTTATGCCAAAGAGCGTAGAGGCTGTCACAAGCCCGGATGGTAAACTTGAAGCGCAGTTTCTCCTCTATGAGGACGGAACACCCGCGTACAAGCTCAATTACGATGGCAAGGCGGTGGTGAAGCCTTCCAAACTTGGCTACAAACTTGTTGGCGGCAATGATCTTCTGAAGGGATTCACTCTTGAAGGCACTCAGTACAACACTATTAATGAGACTTGGGAGCCCGTTTGGGGAGAGGAGAGCGAGATCCGCAATAACTGCAATGAAATGCTTGTGATCCTCAAAAGGGAGGACGGAGTTGCAATGAACGTGCGTTTCCGCCTTTACAACGACGGCCTTGGATTCCGCTATGAGTTTCCTCAGGAAAATAAACTCACGTATTTCAAGGTGGCCGATGAAATCACGCAGTTTGCCCTTACCGGGGACCACACTGCCTGGTGGATTGCCGGAGACTATGACACCCAGGAGTACAACTACACCTGCTCCAGGCTTTCTGAGATAAGGAAGTACAATGCCCAGGAGCGTCCGTACAATGCATCCCAGACCGTTGCATCGGCAATGTCTGTCCAGACCGCCCTCCAGATGAAGACGGATGACGGCCTGTATGTAAACATCCACGAGGCTGCTGTCCTGGATTATCCTACAGCCAACCTTGACCTGGACGACAAAACGTTCACCTTCTCCACCCTCCTCACCCCTGATGCCGAGGGCGTGAAAGGGCGCCTCCAGGCCCCCTGCACCAGCCCCTGGCGCACAGTGCAGGTGTGCGAGAAGGCTACGGACGTTCTTGCCTCACGCCTTATTCTCAACCTGAACGAGCCCTGCGCCATTGAGGACGTATCCTGGATTCACCCCACAAAGTACATGGGCGTGTGGTGGGAGATGATAACCGGCCGCACGCAGTGGTCCTATACCTATGATTTCCCTTCAATTCAGCTGGGTGTCACGGACTATTCCAAGGCGAAACCCCACGGCCTCCACGGCGCCAACACGGAAAATGTGAAGATGTACATTGACTTTGCCGCAGAAAACGGCTTTGACGGACTTCTCATAGAGGGTTGGAACGAAGGCTGGGAAGACTGGTTCGGCTGCCAGAAGGACTATGTGTTTGACTTTGTCACCCCTTACCCTGATTTTGACCTTCCGGCGCTTAACGAGTATGCCCACAGCAAAGGCATCCGCCTCATAATGCACCACGAGAGTTCTTCCTCTACTGTGAACTATGAGCGCCATATGGAGGCTGCCTACAACCTTATGAACCAGTACGGCTACGATGCAGTGAAGAGCGGCTATGTCGGAAACATCATCCCTTACGGAGAGCACCACTACAGCCAGCCTCTTATCAATCATTATCACTATGCCGTGGTGGAGGCTGCAAAGCACCACATTATGGTGAATGCCCATGAGGCTGTGCGTCCTACGGGCCTTTGCCGCACCTGGCCAAATATGGTTGGAAATGAAAGTGCAATGGGCACGGAATTCCGCAGTGACATAAACCCCGGTCACACCTCAATCCTTCCCTTTACCCGTCTTCAGGGCGGCCCTATGGACTACACTCCCGGCATCTTTGAGCAGGATATGTCCATCACCGCACCGGGCCAGACCGGCAAGATGCGCCATACCATCGGCAATCAGCTTGGCCTTTACGTAACCTTCTACAGCCCTCTCCAGATGGCCGCGGACCTTCCCCAGAACTACTCCCGCTTTATGGACGCCTTCCAGTTCATAAAGGACGTTGCGGTAGATTGGGACAAGAGCATCTACCTTATGGCCGAGCCCGGTGAGTACATTGTTACCGCCCGTCATCCAAATTACAAGACGCTTAATTCCGGCAGGCTGAAAGGCACATCCGGCGCATACGACTTTGCTCATCCCGGAGGCGTTGAGAAGGATGTCTGGTTTGTTGGCGGCGTCACCGGAGAGAACGCAAAAGAGGTTGAGATTCCCCTTGACTTCCTGAAAAAGGGTGTTGTGTATGAAGCTACCCTTTATGCCGATGCCCCGGACGCAGATTATGAGACCAACCCCCAGGCCTATGAGATAAGCCATCATCTCCTGTCGGCCGACAGCACCCTTAAGGTGTGGATGGCCCGCAGCGGCGGATTCGGCCTGAGCCTGAGAGAGCAATAAACTATGAAAGAGATTACCATTACACTGCCCCTGAGCGGAGAAAAGATAGATGTGGAGGTAGGAAGCACCCTTGCATCCATAGCACCCAAGACAGTTAAGGACCCCAAGACCGGAAAGGAATACCCTGTGCTGGCCGCCCTCTGTGACCACAAACTCAAATCTCTGGACTACGAGGTTTTTGCCCCTCATTCCGTAGAATTTGTGGGATTCAACCATCCCGAAGGCCGCCGCACGTATCTCCGTTCCCTGAGTTTCCTTGCCCAGAGGGCGGCGCGTACGCTCTTCCCTGACCGCAAGTTCAAGATAAACCACTCTCTTCCCAGCGGCCTTTACTGCAAACTCCGCGGTGAGCGTATAACGGACGAGCAGATTATGGCCCTCCGTGAGGAGATGCGCCGCCTGGTGGCCCGGGACCTCCCGTTTACCATGAAAGTGATTCCGGCGTATGAGGCCATAGAACTGTTTGAGTCCCAGAACCAGGACCTCAAGGCCGATTTAATTCGTACTGTGGGCCAGTTCTACTGCAAGGTGAACTATCTTGATGGGGTAGCCGACAACTTATACGGCGCTCTGGTGCCTTCTACCGGCTATCTGGAGGTATTTGACCTGATGCCGTTCCACCACGGATTCTGCCTTATGTATCCTTCCGATGAGGATATTACAAAGACTATCGCCCGCCAGAAGCAGATGAAACTCACCACCACACTGAAGGATTACGGTCACTGGTGCAAGACAACGGGAGTTGTGAGCGTAGGAGCCCTCAACAGGCGTCTCCTTGGCGGCGGGGCCGTGGAACTTATAAACCTGTGCGAAGCCCGTCAGGAAAGGGCATACGGAGCGCTTGCCGACCGCATTTATGCGCAGCGTGACCACGTGAAGATTGTGTTCATCGCGGGGCCTTCTTCCAGCGGCAAAACCTCATCCTCCCTGAGGGTTGCCCAGCAGTGCAAGGTGTTGGGCCTGAACCCCAAGGTGATAGAACTGGACAATTACTTTGTGGAGCGTGAGCGCACGCCTCTGGATTCTGACGGCAACCTTGACTTCGAGGCCCTTGAGGCAATGGACCTGGAACTCCTTGGGCAGCACCTGAATGACCTCCTTGCCGGAAAGGAAGTGGAGATTCCCCGCTACGACTTCAAGCAGGGGCGTCCCTTCTTCGAGGGCAATATGATGCATCTTGAGGCGAACGACATCCTTGTGATGGAAGGCATACATGCCCTTGATCCCAATATGGTCCCTTCAGTGGACCAGAGCAGGATTTTCCGCATTTATGCATCGGCCCTTACGTCCCTCAAGCTGGACGAGAACTGCTGCATCTCCACCACGGACAACAGGCTCCTCAGACGTATGGTGCGGGATAACCGCACGAGGGGGATTACCCCGGAGGACACCATCCTCCGCTGGCCGTCAGTGCGCCGTGGAGAAGGCCGTCACATTTTCCCCTTCCAGGAGAATGCCGATGCCCAGTTCAATACTGCGCTGCTGTATGAGCTCCCCATGCTTCGGTATTACGCCGAGCCCCTTCTGAGGCGCATCCTGCCTTCTTCTCCGGCTTTCTCTGAGGCCCGCCGCCTCCTGAAGTTTCTGGACTTTATAGTGGCCCTCCAGCCGCAGGAGATAGAAGCAATCCCGCCCACTTCAATCATGAGGGAATTCATCGGAGGACAGACGCTGTAGTGGTATTATTATTTTGATTAAGAAAAAAATTTACGAACTTTGTGTTAGCAATAACAGGAATATGAATCGTTTTTTTGTTTGGATATCATTGCTTCTTCCGCTAACTGTGGGATGTGGGAATAATAACACCTTCATTATAAACGAATCCGCCTCAATAGACGGACTACATGCCCCGTGGGACGGCTTGGAGGACAACACTGTTTTCCGCTGTTTCTCGGATGAGGAGTGGTTCTATTTCCTGTATGAAGTCCCGGATAATACCATAACCTTGAAGGAAAATTTCCAGACAGAATCTGATGTGGAACCCGAAGACAGGATAGAGATATTCTTTGTGGAGAAACCTGAAATGGATATCTATTATGCCGCCGAGATAGACCCTGCCGGCCGCGTGCTGGACTATAGGGGAGAGTATTACCGGAAGATAGATTATGGCTGGAATTTCAAGACACTCGAAACTTTGTCAAAGATTCTGGACAACTCCTATATAGTTACCGGAAGGGTCCGGAAATCAGAACTGCGGGAAATGGGAATGAACCTTGAAAAAGGTTTCCGTATGGGGGTGTTCCGTGCTGATTTCACTCCTGAAGGTAATGTCAACTGGTATTCGGCAGTGTCGTCAGATGACAAATCGCCGGATTTCCATAAGCCTGACATGCTCTTTCCTGCCATTATGAAATAAGGCTATGTTGCTGGACAAGACATCACTTGAACAATTATATTATGTGTATGCGCCCAGAATGACTGCTTTTGCGCGGCGCATCCTGCAGGACCCACACCAGGCCGAAGACCTGGTGCATGATGTCTTTGTCCGTTTCTGGGAGCGTTATAAAGGAAAAGAGTCCGAGCACTGGCATCCTGTGGTTTTCACCATGACAAGGAACCGCTGCCTGGACATACTCCGTCATCTCAGCGTAAAGCGCAATATCATTAATATAGGTATTTCCCCGGAAGAAGAGTTCCTGTTCATTGAAGACCTTGTAGGAGATGGAGAGTCCACGGATGAGAAGCTCCTGCTGTCAGACCTTAACCGTGAATTGGACAGGATAATAGACTCCCTTCCTCCCCGTTGCAAGGAAGTCTTCTCTTTGAGCCGGAAAGAGGGGCTCCATAATCAGGAGATCGCCCAGCGTCTTGGAATAACGGTAAAAGCGGTGGAGAAGCAAATGACCCGCGCCCTCAAGGCGCTTCGCGCTAAGCTCTCCAGCGGAGAATTCCTCAATGTCAATGAAAAGCTTCTGCCCATCCTCCTTATTGTCATCGGCCTTTAAAAAATCCTTTGTCAAGAGGTAGGGTTAAAGCCCTGTAAATCGTTCTAATAATAGAGGATATCTAATCCCTATTTTATGAACGATAACACTAAAACGCTCTGTTATAGCTACTTTGCTGGTGAGATATCACGTAAGGCGGCAAAGCAGATACGTGCCTTCCTGGCAGAATCTGAGGCCAATAGGGCACTTTTCCGGGAATGGGAGGCCGAATGGAAAACCGGTCATATTCCCACGCTCTATCAGATAGACTCCTATAAAAAGTTACGCAGGCGCATAATCCGCCGGCACAATCTGCGTACTCTGTCATGGGCTGTGGGCACCGCCGCCGCCATAGGACTCATCCTCATGCTGCTCCCCGGAAAAGTCAAGGAGGCCCCCCAGGTCATACCCTCAATTCCCAACGTTTTCACCGTAGAAACCCGTTACTGTGAACTGACCAAGGTCATCCTTCCCGACAGCACCCTGGTTTGGCTAAACGCCGCCTCCCGTCTCAGCTATACTGATGAGTATATGACAGACCGCAGGGTCAACCTCAGCGGAGAAGGTTTCTTTGATGTCCGTCATAATCCCCACTCTCCTTTCACCGTGGTGATGGGTGACAACCGGATTATTGTTTCAGGAACAAAATTCAATGCCTGCGCTTATCCCGGTGAGGGAGAAGTGGAGGCGGCCCTTCTGGAAGGCAGCATAGCTTTTTCTAACCACTCTGTGCAGGTTGATATGCAGCCGGGGGAGATACTGTCTTACAGGTTATCCGACGAAAACCTTAGAAAATACAGCGGAGACGTACGTAGCCGTACAAGCTGGCTGCTTGGCACTCTGGAGTGTCCTTCAATAAGTCTTGAACGCCTCCTTGCCCGTATTTCATCAATCTACGGCGTAACCATCCGTTATTCCGGAGACAATACCCAGGAATTCGGCTTCATCCTCCATCTGAAGGAGAGCCTTCCAAATATCCTTGACGCCATCTCCTGCATCAAGAACCTTACCTGGAGTGAGAAAGATGGCATATACTATGTTCAAGCACGTTAACCTATTAACATATTTATGAGAAAAGCCCTGTGTAAGTTTTTGATGCTGGCGCTCCTGTTTGCCGCCTTCGGCATGGGAGCCGCAGCCCAGACCGTAACAAAGACCTTCCGTAATGAGGCCTTGACCACGGTCCTGAAAGAAATCGGTAACCAAACCGGGTACTCATTCATCTACGAATCTGCCGACATTGAAAGCGCACCCGGCGTGAGTGCCGTATTCGAAGATGAGAAACTTGAATCTGTACTTGGCAAGGTCCTGCGTTCCCCACTCAGATATGAGATAAAGGGAACTATTGTAATCATCTCCAAGGAGGAGGTCCAGGCCGATAAACCGGGAACGGCCGACCGGGAAAGGAAAAAGCCTCAGATCAGCGGTGTCGTGACAGATATGCGCGGAGATTCCGTCATAGGAGCAGCCGTCTGGATTAAAGGCACTCAGAATGCTACCACAACGGATCTGGACGGTAGATTTACCTTGAAGAATATCAAGAAGGACGATGTCCTGTGTGTATCCTCACTTGGATATCAGGCCTGGGAATTACCCATGCCGGGCGGTGACCAGAACCTGAATATTGTACTGCGGGACGAACAGAACCTTCTGGAAGAGGTTGTTGTGGTGGGTATGAATAACCGCCAGACGCGCCGTTCAATCACCGGCGCAATCTCAACTATCCAGACAAGGGAACTGGTTCAGAGCCCCGTGGCAAATATCTCCAACGCCCTGGCCGGAAAGCTTCCGGGACTTTTCACCGTTCAGTATTCGGGTGAGCCCGGTGCCGATGCATCCAGCCTCTACATCCGGGGCCTTGGCACCTATGGAACCAGTGCCCCTCTGGTGGTTATAGACGGTCTGCCTCGCAATAAGGCCGATTTCGATATGCTGGACCCTAATGAGATTGAATCCATCACTATCCTGAAGGATGCTTCCTCATCATCCCTTTATGGTATCCAGGGGGCAAACGGCGTTGTGGTTGTGAGTACACGCCGAGGCTCCGGCGACGAACGCCCCAAGATTTCTTTCACCCTTCAGCATGCTCTCCAGCAGCCCATCCGTCTACCCAAGACAATGAGCTCCTATGAGCAGGCTCTGTACAACAGGGCCGTTGACTATAATGATGGTCAGCCGTTAAGATATACTGAAGAGGTATTGGATATCATCAAGAATGGTTCAGATCCTTACCAGTTCCCTAACACGGACTGGTTTGACGTGGTTCTCAAGGATCATTCCTGGCAGCAGCAATACAATGTGAATATCTCCGGCAGCGCCGGTAAGAATCACAGGATCAACTACTTTGTGTCAGGTAGTTATATCCGTCAGGGAACACTTCTTAACCATGAGGACGAATTTGAGGCCAACTATGGCGTAAAATCCAAGTACGACCGCTATAACTTCCGTTCCAACATTGATTTCCGTGCAACCAAGATGCTGGATATCCGCATAGACCTTGCTGGTCGTCTGGAAACAAGAGTGGGACCCAGCATCAGCTTCCCTTACGTTTTTGGTCAGATAACCAGCCGGCTTCCCGGAACTCAGGCCATCTTCAACCCTGATGGCACCCTTGCGGCCGGATCGGCCCTGGAAATTCCATTCCAGCCCGGTAACCCTTACGGCCTTATCACCAGGAGCGGTTATTATAACAACGGTTCTAACGTGATGAACGGCACAATATCGGCCAAACATCTGCTTGATTTCATTACCCAGGGCCTCAGCATTCAGGCATACTTCAGCTTTGAAAACACCAGCAACCTCAATCGTTCCTGGAGCCAGACCTTTGAGTCATATTGGTACCGTGGAAAGAATGCAGATGGAGAAGATGTCTATCAGGACTTTACCTCTAACGGACGTCTTACCGCAAGTACGGGTACATACACTGAGCGTTATGTCTATATGGACGCCCGCCTGAATTATGACCGCGACTTCGGCCGGCACTCGGTAACTGCTCAGCTGATGGTCAACCGTACCATCAAAGACCTGCAGAATTCGGAGTATACCTATGCCTATCAGGGCCTCAGCGGACGTTTCACTTATAATTATGCGCGCCGTTACTTCCTGGAAGGAAATATCGGTTACAACGGTTCTGAAAACTTCCCTCCCGGACGCCGTTATGGCGTGTTCCCGTCAGTATCGGCTGGCTGGGTGTTGAGCGAAGAACCCTGGCTGCGTGCCCCTGAATGGCTGAAGATCCTGAAGATCAGAGGCTCCTACGGTGTCGTTGGCAACGATCAGATTGGCGGCTCCCGCTTCCTGTTCATTACAGAATTCGGCCCGGGCGGCGGTCTTGGTTCCATCTACCCTTCCGGTTACTATTTTGGAACCACAAACGGCGGAACCATGGCAGCAGGCGGTTACAACCAGACCAGGTTCGGAAACTCTTTCGTGACATGGGAGAAAGCCCGCAAGGCGAATGTCGGCTTCGATATGTCTCTGTTCAAGGATAATTCCCTGAATTTCACCGTGGATTATTTCCGCGAAATGCGTGACAACATCCTTACCGAAGCCGGAAGCGTACCAGATTATGTGGGTATCCCCAATGTGGCGCCCAGAAACTCCGGTAGGGTATTCAACCATGGCGTTGAAGCCGAAATCCGCTTCAATAAGCGAATCAACAAGGATTTCTCAGTATTTGCGAACCTTCAGGGCACATGGGCCAAGAACAAGGTGCTGGAGAACGATCAGCCTACACCTAAGTTCGATTATCAGGACCTTCGCGGTTATGAGATTGGCTACGCCCTTGGATATCGTTCCCTTGGCCTGTTCCAGAGCCAGGAAGAGATAGACAACAGCCCCAAGCAGTCTTTCGGCCCAGTGATCCCCGGCGATATAAAATATGAGGATGTTAGCAAAGACGGCAAGATTGACCCCGACGACCGCGTCCCGCTGAAATGCTCTTCCGTCCCTACGTTCACCGCCGGACTTTCTTTCGGTATAAACTGGAGGGGATTTGACTTCTCCATGATGTTCAGCGGAGCTCTTGGCGGAACCGCCCGCTTCTTTGTTTATCCTTCCAGCATAATCAATCTGCAGCGCTGGACTGAAAGCAATCCCAACGCACTTCTTCCTGTTGCCCATACTACTGCAAACAATACGGAAATCAGCGACTACAATCTTATGCGCACGGATTATATAAAACTCCGTAACATAGAGTTTGGCTATACCATCCCCCGCCAGGTTCTTCAGCACATCCGTGTAGCCAATGCCCGTGTATTTGTCAATGCGCAGAATGTGGCAGTTTGGGATAAACTCTGGCTGAAAGACCGTGATCCGGAAGCCGCAGGCTCCGGCACACTGCCATACCCGCTCCAGCGAATCATCAACCTGGGTCTTCGTTTCGACATTTAAAAGAGTTATGCTATGGAAAAGATGAAAATACGCTATACATTCATTGTAGCCGCCATTCTGGTGAGCCTGCTGGCTATCTCTTGTAAAAAAGATTTTCTGGACCGCGCTCCCGGTGACAACCTGACGGAGGAGGAGATGTTTTCCAAGATAGAAACTGCGGAGCAGTATCTTGACAATGCCTATGTCTATCTGCCGGATTTCCAGTGTAATACCGAAGACCTTACCGGCCGGTACAAACTGGGAGGAGCAACCGATGAAATAGGCTTCCAGCAGGGCTCTGGCTATCCTGCCAGTCCATTCGACATCAACCTTGGAAACTGGAACCCCAACCGTATGCCGATGGAACGCAACTGGAGCGATTATTACGGCTGTATCCGTCGCTGTAATATGTTTATCAAGGACTTTGACCTTATTCCTGACGAGCTTAGTGCCGGTGCTGCCACTAACAGGAAGGAGCGTCTCCTTGGAGAGGCTTACGGCCTTCGTGGTTACTACTACTTCCTGCTGTTCAAGCAGTGGGGGGGCGTGCCCATCATCACAGGCGTGCTAGATCCAGGTAATGTTGAGTCTCTTAAGGGTATAAAGAGAGCCACTGCTGAAGAAACGCTCCAGCAGGTTCTTGACGATATGGATTCTGCCATTGAGCATCTTCCGGCCAAGCACGATGATGCCAACTTCGGCCGTTTCACTTCGCTTGTCGCTACCGTGGTGAAATCCCAGGTAAAACTCTACTGGGCCAGTGAATTCTGGAATCCGGACCACGACGAAAGCCGCTGGGAGGAAGCCGCCGAAGCATGTAGGGAAGCCCTTAAGATGGCAGAGGCTAACGGTCACGTGCTCGCCCTCAAATACAGTGACCTGTTCAATAAACCCGGCATTGACAACGAGGTTATCTGGACCAAGAACTCCGAGCACCATGAGTGCTATTGGTGGGATGTGTATGCCATGCCTCTTGGCTATGGCGCCTTCAATGTGGATGGTCCTATTCAGGAGATAGTGGATGATTTTGAAATGCAGGCTTCCGGTGAAATCCCGGTTCTTGGATATACATCAGACAACCAGCAAATTCTCAATCCGCTGGCCACCGACTATGACCCCACCCACCCCTGGGATGGCCGTGAGGAGCGTTTTTACAGTTGTATCCTCTATAATGGGGCAACCCTTCAGGGACGCCAGATTGATATCTCCGCAAACGGTAAGGATGATATCAACATCGGCTCCATCATACGTACAAACTATTTCACTAACAAGTATCTGGACCATAACCACAATCTTGTGACTCATGCAAGTTGGACATACCGCCGCTTTGCCATCATGCGTACAGGTGAACTGTATCTGAATTATGCAGAGGCCCTGAATGAGGTTGAAGGTCCTACTGCCCGTGTCCGTGAGCTTGTGAATGTGATCCGTCGCCGCGCCAAGGTAAAGGAGATTCCTGATGGCCTGACAAAGGATCAGATGCGTGAGCGTATCCGTCACGAACGCCGTATAGAACTGTGCTTCGAAAACCATCGCTTCTGGGATGTCCGCCGCTGGAAGATTGCAGAGATTGTGGATAACAAGACTGTTCACCGTGTGACCGTGGATGCCGACGGCGTAATCCATTACCCCGTTTTCCAGCACCGTGTCTTTGTAGCACCCAAGCATTATCTGTTCCCTATCCCTCAGAGCGAGATTGATAAGAACCGTGAATTAGAACAAAATCCTGATTGGTAATAACACTCTCAAAACCTTTTTATTATGAAAAGAACACGTTTGATTATGAGCATTTTGCTCATCGCAGCAGGATTCATTGCAGGTTCCTGCGCAAAACCTACTCCTTCTTCAGAAACTCCTTCAGATAAACCGGATCCCGGTAAGGACCAGACTGTTACTCCTGCGGTTTCCATCAGCGCTGACGCCACATTCAACGCCGAACTGAAGGCAAATGTGAAACTCACTCTTTCGGAGAAGACCGACAAGGACGTGAAAGTTAAACTCACAAAGGCTGCCGTCCAGGACGGAAAGCAGGAACTTGCCGCAGACTATGGCAAGAATGTGACCATCAAGGCCGGCGATACATCTGTTTCCTTCGTTGCAGAGGCCGACGTAATGGGCCTGGAAGGCGGCGAATATCAGCACGCCATCAAGATTGAGTCTGCAGAAGGTGCTACAGTGGCAGAGAATGCCGTTGTTTACATCAACTACACATTCATCTTCAAACCCGAGGTCAGCATCTATTCAGATGCACAGTTTGCCTCCGACGGCACCGCAAAGGTTCAGCTTGTTCTGGCGAAGGCCACGTCTGCCGATGTAGTGGTTAAACTTGCCGCCAAGGCCGATTCAAAGGTCAGCGCCAAGTTCGATGAGAGTGTGACCATCCCTGCCGGAGAGACTGAGAAAGAGATCACCGTAACTGCCGACATCCCTTCAGACATCGCCCCTGGCCTCTATCCCCTCATCCTTGAATTCGCTTCAATTGAGAATGGCGTTCCGGGAAAGTCTGCAGAAGCTACCATCAACCTCTCCTATCCTTTTGCCTTGGATATGACCATTGACGGTGTCTTCGATGACTGGGAGGACCCTTCAATCGTAACTTACAATCTCCCCGATGGTGCGCTCTTCACCGCCATCAAGACCATGAAGCTTGCCGCCAACGCCAAGTATGTGTACATGTTCATGGAGTTTGAAGATCCCGCTTTCGATATCGGCCGTCCTATGGATCTGTTCATCAATGCCGATGGTGATCCCGCAACAGGCTGCTACCTCCATACCATTGACAACGCCGGCGATTATGCCTTCGTCAAGCCCTGGAACAACCCTGGTATTGAATGGTACATCGAAGGTGCCCTTCAGGACGCAAACGGCTTCACCGATTTCACCAACCTTTCCTACTATCTGAAATATACCGGTGCAGATGGTGATAATTTCTGGTCAAGCTTTGCCAATACTCCCAGCGCTGATCCTCAGGATCACTTCCTGCAGGGAACACTTGAGAACGGCATAGGCCGCATCGAACTCCAGCTCAGCCGTAAGTTCTATGGAATGACCGGCAGCAAGGCTGCTATCGGCTTCAAGCTCATGGACGGTCCTCACGACTGGAATGCTCTGGGTATCTTCCCTCAGGTTGCTTCTCCTAGCGCTCCTACCTACACTGCAGCTGACGGCCTCTCTGAGGTTTATCTCCCCGCCTATGCAGAATAGGAAACTCTTGAATATGGTTCTTCTCTCTATGACCGTGCTGCTTTCCTGCAGCACGGGCAGGGAGAAGGAACCCTTCTTCCAGATGAGAGGTGTGGTCCTTGCGTGGGACGACATCACTAATCCGGAGGTGCTTGACTGGATGGCCAAGATGAAGGCTACCGGCATGAACACCATCAGTATCTGCGGTCATAATTACCTTGATGAGGAATACGCGCAGATGAAGCAGCACTGGATTGACGAGGGATTTGACTTTGAATACGAAGAACACGCAATGTCTTTCCTCCTGCCCCGTGACCTTTTTGCAACCCATCCGGAGTATTTCCGTATGGATGCAGAAGGAAACAGGAAGGCCGATGGTAACGGAT
>CACXNH010000003.1 GCA_902768955.1 uncultured Bacteroidia bacterium
CGTAAGTATACAAAATAAGGAATTCTCTGAGATTCAGGCGCTTCTGCCGTCCCTTGAGATGGCGGAAATCCGCCTTGACCGCTGCGCCCTCTCTGACGAAGATATAGAACAACTCTTCTCTCAGTCCGACGTCCCCCTGATTGCCACCTGCCGGCTCTCTGAAGAGCCCGGCGCCCCGGAGATTCTGGAGCGTGCAATCAAAGCCGGGGCCAAGTACGTAGACCTTGAAATGGAAGCCCCCGCGGCAGTTGGCCGGCGCATCCGCCAGGCCTGCCAGCAGTGGGGCACGGTACTCATCCGTTCATACCATAATTTTGACATTACGCCGCCTCTTCCTGTGCTTGAAAGCATTGTGGAAAGAGCAACATCCTTTGGCGCGGAGATAGTGAAGATTGCCGTCATGGCGGCCTCTGAGAGTGATTGGGGCGTTGTTTCAGCCTTATACAACATCACCCGCCCCGGTTCTTTGGTGGCCTTCTGTATGGGAGAAGCCGGGAGACAGTCCCGCCTTGAAGCCCTTGCCAAGGGATCCCCATTTACATACGCCTGTCTTACGGAAGAAGAGGCCACGGCTCCCGGGCAGTGGACCTGGTCCAGCCTCAAGGAAGCGCTCTACGGAGACTTCCGCTTTGTGAGCTCCTCCGGGCTCCCTATGCCATCATCCAAGAGCTTCGCCCAGAGGGCCATTGTGGCCGCCGCGCTGGCCCACGGAGTGTCCCGTCTCAGCGGTTATTCCCCCTGCGGGGACAACGAGAGCGCCATTTCCGTGGCAAAAGCCCTTGGCGCGCGCGTAAATATTAACGGAAATGAACTTGAAATAGAGGGAATAGGGGCTTCCGGCGGCACTTTGAAACTGACGGAACTCCATACCGGAGAGTCCGGCCTTCTTACAAGGCTTATGGTGCCGCTGCTTTCCGTCCTCAGTGCCAGTCCAGTCCGTGTGACGGGAGAAAAAACCCTGCTTGGAAGGCCTCTGACGGGGGCTCACGACATTATGGCCGCCTACGGAGTGCGCCTGTACCCCGAAAGTAACAAAAGTGTTAAGGGGCAAAATACTCAAAAAGAGGCGGTTAACAAAGATGTTACGGAGGCCCGGAAATCTGACTGTTATCTTCCTCTGAGCGTATCTGGACCCATTATTCCGGGGCGCGCAGACGTTTCCGGCAAGGGCGGAAGCCAACTTATCTCCGGTCTTCTTGCCGCGCTGCCTCTGGCGGGCGGAAAATCCGTCCTTTACGTCCACGATCCTAAGAGCATTCCATACCTTTTCATAACGGTGGATGTCCTGAAGAAATTCGGCATAAGGATAGGCTCTGAAATGGAGGGCGGGGACGATTTCCTTGAAACCCAGGACTGGGCGCTCTGTACGGGCCTTAATTTCCGCATAAAGGGCCCTCAGGCATATCAGGCGGCATCTTTTGCAATTGAAGCGGACTGGTCAGGCGCCGCCCCGTTCCTTGTAGCCGGCGCCGTTTTCGGAGACATTGAGGTGACCGGGCTTGACACCGCATCCCTCCAGGCCGACATCTCCATAATGGACATCCTTATGGAAGCCGGCGCGTCAATGTCGCAACTGGAAGACGGCAGCCTTCACGTAATGAGGGCACCCCTGAGCCCGTTCAAGGCCGACCTTAACAACTGCCCGGACCTCTTCCCCATAGTGGCGGTCCTGGCGGCCTTCTGCCCCGGAGAAAGTGAACTGCTGGGCGTAGAAAGACTCCGCCATAAGGAAACTGACCGCGCCGCCGCAATAGTGGAAATGCTTGAGGCAATGGGAGTTACTGTTAAAGTTGCCGAAGACCTTATGACAATCACGGGTATGGGGATCTCACAGAGGCTCGCATCCGGAAATCTCCTGAGGGGCGGCAAGTTCCGCTCTCACTCAGACCACCGTATGGTCATGGCCCTTAAAGTGGCATCGCTTGGCGCCTCCAGCCCCGTTGAAATAGATGACGTAGACTGCGTGTCCAAGTCCTTCCCCCAGTTCAATGAAATGTTTTCTGTCATTCTGAGCGCTTCTCCTGTCATTCTGAGCGCACCTCCTGTCAATCTGAGCGCTTCTCCTGTCATTCTGAGCGCACCTCCTGTCAATCTGAGCGCTTCTCCTGTCATTCTGAGCGCAGCGAAGAATCTCAAAACCACTTGAAATATGAATACTTTTGGCAATAAATTCAGAGTAAGCATCTTTGGAGAGTCACACGGTCCGGTTATCGGCGTAACGGTGGACGGCGTTATACCGGGAATTCCGCTCTCAGAGAATGATTTCCTGCAGGATCTTTCCCGCCGCAAGGCCGGAGCGCTTGGCACTACCCCGCGCATTGAGGCCGATACCCCGGAAATCCTATCCGGCGTATATGAGGGTCATACTACGGGCGCTCCGCTTACCGTGATTTTCCGCAATGCAAACACCCGCTCGGTGGACTACGAGGCCTTCCGTAAGAACCCCAGGCCCGGTCACGCAGACTTCACCGCCAATCTAAAATACGGCGGCTACAATGACCCCCGCGGCGGAGGCCACTTCAGCGGCAGGCTCACCCTGGGCATAGTGGCAGCGGGCGTCATCGCAAAAAAGATGATGTACTTTGCAAAGTTCAACGCTGTCCTTAAGGAGGTGGGCGGGCTCACTGACGCAGAGAAATGGCCGGAGGCCCTTAAGGCCGCCGCTGCCGATGGCGATTCCCTTGGCGGAGTGGTTGAATGCGTGGTGGAAGGCCTTCCTATCGGCCTTGGAGAACCCTTCTGGGATAGCGTGGAGAGCGTTTTGTCCCACGCCGTCTTTGCAATTCCCGGTGTCCGCGGCATTGAGTTCGGAGACGGCTTTGAGGCGGCCCGCATGAAAGGCTCAGAGCACATTGACCTCTTCCCGGAGCATAAATGCCATAAGGATGATCCTCACCATGAATGTTGCCACGGAGAGCACGAGGAAGGTCACCATTGCCATCATGACGACCCTGATCACGAGTGCTGCCACGGGAGTGATGGTTGTCATACTGAGAGTTCCTCCTGTCATACTGAGAGTTCCTTCTGTCATTCTGAGCGCAGCGAAGAATCTCCTCACTGCTGCCACCACGGTGACAACCAGGACGGCGAGCACCACTGCTGCGGCCGTCATCACAGGCCCCAGCCGCCCGTTACAAACCACGCAGGCGGCGTGAACGGCGGCATCACCAACGGCAATCCCGTGGTGTTCCGCGTGGCCTTCAAACCCACCGCAAGCATAGCGAAAGCCGGAGTTGGCGGGCGCCACGACGTCTGCTTCGCCCTCCGCACTCCGGTCATCGTTGAAGCCATGGCCGCCATCTGCCTGGTGGACCTGGCGCTGTAGGATCAGGCCGACATAAACACCGAATCCAGATCTTCCTTAAGGCGACGGAACCCCGTTTCCATTCTGCGCGACTGGGCCCCGCGGGGTTTTGTGCCGTGCAGATACGACCACAACTGTTTCTGGTTGATCCCCGTCATCTTTTCCACTCCGGAAAGCGTAAAGATACCCTGCTCAATATAGTATTTAAGCAGGCTAGGCATATCTACGCGGTAAGAAACCTCAAAGTCACCATCCAGAAAAGACGGATACTTGAAACCTTCTGCAATGGCAGTTTCTCTATAGAAAGCCATCTGTTTACACATATCCTCCTTTGCCGATTCAATGCTGGCTCCAGCACCTGAAAAAATCTCATTCTTGCAATAGACAGTATAAGTGCCGTCCTTGGCCCTTTCGATAATTGCTTCAATTGTTGTCATACCAAATGCATTTCTTTTCTGATTTTCTTTTCCAGCCCTTTGCCTAATTCTTTTCCCTGATGATATGGAACCGGGTAAGTCCTCTGTCCTTTCCTGTAAATCACGTGACTACCGGCCTGTCTTATGGATATCCATCCATTTTTTACTATTAGCCGATGGAATTCGTCATATTTCATAGGCACACAAAAATAGTTATTTTTCTATTAAATACAAACACATAGAATAGAAAATCTACCACTCTACGTAATGAAACCCTGTAATCGGGCCTCCGTTACAAAGATTGGAAATATGCGTGCGCTGACCAAATTTTGGCAAGGCTTGCCAGAATTTGGAAGTATGAGAAAAAGTGTTATGCTCGTACGACACAACCCTGCCTCAGAATAGCCTGTAGGGCAGGGTGGTGCGGTTTAAGTTTCGGAAGGGCGGGCGCCCTAGCCGGGAAATTACTGATAATCAAGCGATAACGCAAACACGGGTGCACCTGCAGGTGCACCGCTATACCAGTAAACGCTTCTGTGTCAGGGAGTTACTCGCCAGTGAAAACTATTTGTACCTGTGATGTGAGGCGGACGGGTTTGCCGTCATAAACGGCGGGCTTCCACTTGGGGGCCGATTTAACCACACGCACAACTTCATCGCAGAGGGCGGGGTTGTTACCGGAAAGCACCTGGACTTCCTGGACCTTGCCGTTCTTGCCAATAGCGTAGCCCACGGCAACCTTGCCCGTGGAGCCGTCTGCAGGCTTTTTCACGCGGGACTGCACCCACTGCTCAAAGGCTTTTTCGGCATCGTAACCCTTTTTCCCCTGGAAAGAAGGCATCTTGTCAAGGCGCTCCAGGAAGGTTTTTCCGTGCTCCGGGCCATCGGCCTTTGAAAGGAGAAGGGCATCCTTCATTTCCTTTGTCTGGCCGGCGTAAAGGAGGAAGCGGCCCTGGACGGTGAGGGTGTCTCCTTTCATTATGTCAAGTTGCTTGAAACTGGCCCGGGGTTCTGACGGATCCATGATTCCATACACCAGCATTGTGCCGGTGCGGTCCGTGAGATAGAAGCTGCCGCTGGAGGAACTGCGGATCTTACTCACCACCCCGCTCACCAAATAAGAAGTGGTATCTCCGGAAGAAACTTTCAGGAACTCTTTCACCGTAAGGCGTTTGGGCTGAGCGGAAAGGCTAAGGCCGATAACCGCTGCCAGAATTATAGCAAGGACTTTTTTCATATTATGGATAGTAACTTGTCAAAACTGTCAATCACGTAGTTGGCACCGGCGGCCTCAAGGGCATCCCGCGAGGAATTTCCAAATGTGACGCCGCAGGTAACGGCCCCGGCGCCAAGTCCCATCTCAATATCAACGGGCATATCCCCAACCACAAGGCATTCAGGGCCGGACAGGCCAAAGTGCTCCAGAGTCTTCAAGACTGGTTCCGGGTGGGGCTTTGCGTTCACAACGTCCTCGGCCCCAAGAACATAGTCAAAGAACGGGGCAATGCTCATCCGCCGAAGGAAACTCTTGAGGGAATCAGTCTCACGGGAAGACGCAACGGTGAGGATATAACCGCGGGAATGAAGCGCCGACAGCGTCTCCTTCACCCCGGGAAACAGCGCCGGGACCATCCTGGGTTCATATTCTGAAAACACTTCACGGTAGGTCCTGAACCACACTGGGATGTCTTCCTCCAAAACTCCCGGGTTCATAACCCGCAGCCCGTCGCGGAGAGGAATGCCGATAGTAGCGATTACGGCGCTGTCAGGAATCACCGGAGCGCCCATCCGCCGGCGGGTCTCGTGGTTGCACTTCAGGATCAGTTCCAGGGTATCCCCAAGCGTGCCGTCAAAGTCAAATACGATTAGTTTTCTCATAGCAGTTTCTGATAGGCAAGACGCGGCGCGCCATCGGCCAGATAAATAATTCCGCAATAGGTGAAGCCGTAACTTTCAATGCAGTGCTGCATTATGTGATTGTCCCGGTATGTGTCTATGCGGATGTTTCTCTCACGCTCAAAACACCAGTCCATTATGGCCCGGAACACGCCGTGGACTTCCGGAACGCTCCCTATCCTGTGCACAACGTGGTACAGGAGGGTGTCTTCCAGCCAGGACCCGCCTTCAATATAACTATATGTGGGCTCCGGCGAAGGGATATAGGCAAAGTAGCCCGCAATCCTGGCGCCGTCAAGGACTACAAAGCCGTAGCCGGAGGAAATATCGGCCTCAACAACTTCAAGGGAGGGATAGCCGTTCACCCACTGGCCGGTGTTGCCGCTTGCGCGCATGATGCCCTTGGCCGCATCCAGAACGGTCATTATGGATGTAATATCCTCTGTATTAGCGCCACGGATTATCATAACGCAAAGATACACAATGTACACATTTTTGACAAATGCGTGGCGGGGACCCTCCTACAGCAGGAAAAACAACGCCACGCCGGCTATACTTACGGCAAGGCCTGCAATTTCTTTGAAGCGGATACGTTTCTTGTCAATGAGAACCTCCGGAACAAGGATGAGAACCGGAGTGAGCGCCATAAGCGTAGAAGCTATTCCGGCGTTAGCGTAGCGCACGGCCATAAGGGACAGGGAAACGCCTATTGCCGGCCCGAAAAGCGTGATTATGGTGGCGTATTTCATGGCTACGGGGTCCCTGACGGCGCTACGAAGCTTGCCGAAGTCTTTCTGGAGGAGAAGGATTGCAAAGAAGCCTATGCCTCCCACAATGGCTCTCATCATGGTTGACGCAAAGGGAAGCATTCCTTCTATGGCCTGTGGGGCATCGGCCGGAATAGCAGCCGCGTAATACTGCATACCTATCTTGCTGAGCACCAGTCCTACACCTTGCCCCACGCCTGCGCCTATCCCAAGCAGGACGCCCTTCAGGGGCAGATCCAGTTTGAAATGATGCCCGCCGTCCCTGCTCAGGATTGATATGGAGATACCGGAAAGGGTCACCGCCATTGCAAGGATGGATTTCCAGCCAAGGGTCTCTCCCAGCATTATCCAGCCGGCAATTGCAGCCATCGGCGGAGCCAGCGTCATGAGAAGCTGCCCAAAACGCGGGCCTATGTAGAGGTAGCAGTTGAAAAGGCAGTAATCCCCGAAGACATAGCCCACCAGGGCGGAAAGGCCAAGCCAGAGCCAGGTGTCTTTATCGGCATAAACGGGATAGGGACGGCCGATAGTAACCCACAGCAGCACCCCCAGGAAAAGCGTTGCCAGGACCAGTCTGAGCACGTTTGTGACCATTGCGCCAACCCTCAGGCTGGCCTTGGCGGCAAACCATGCGGTGATAGTCCAGGAGACGGCTACTCCCAGCGATATTATCTCTCCAAGGTGGTTCATCACTGCATGTCCCTCAGCCGCACGTCAATGCCGGGAAGAAGGGCAGGAAGACCGGACAGGTCAGTCTGGGAGAAATGGTAAGGAATAAGGACCTTGGGGCCGATAAGCTTTGCCGCATTCACGCACTGCTCCACGGTCATGGTGTAGGGCTGGTTCACGGGAAGGAAGGCAATGTCAACGCCTTTCAGGGCGGCCATTTCAGGGATGTCTTCAGTGTCTCCCGCAATGTAGATGCGAAGGCCGTCAATTGTTAAGACAAAGCCGTTGTCGCGGCCTTTGGGATGAAACATGGTGCGGCCCTCGGTATAGTTGTATGCGGGGACAGCGTCCAGTTTTATGCCGCCTGGAAGTTCTGCGGAGTCTCCATTGGAAAGGGCCGTTCCACGGCCAAGCATCTCCGCGCAGCGTGCGTTGGTGATGATGATAGTTTTATTTTCCTCAGTCAGTTCGGCTATTGCGTCTTTGTCAAAATGGTCTCCGTGTTCATGGGTGATAAGGACGGCATCGGCCTTGGAAAACTCCCTGGCATAATCCGTGGGCTTTCCGTACCCGCTCACGGGGTCAATATGGAAGGTAAGGCCCTTGCAGGATATGGCCAGCGTGCCGTGTTTAATGAGGGTGATGGCAACAGGAGTGCCGGCGGGAGTTATGAACGTTTCCACGTCGTAGGTGCTTACGGGCCTGTTTCCCTGAGTCCAGGCAAGGTATCCGCCCAGCATATTACTCACTTTGTAGCCTGCCTTGGAGAGTTTGGATGCGGCTTCTGCGCTGCGCCGTCCGCTTCGGCAGTAAACGGCCAGAGGCGTGGTTTTGGGGTAGGCCTTTGATATCTTGTCCATGAAGTCGGTGTCAAACCAGTTCACGTTTGAAGCATCCCTGAGATGTCCTGCGGCGTATTCCTCTGGGGTACGTACATCCACAATGGCCATTGCGCCGCCCTTTATGGCTGCGGCAAACTCCTCCGTTGTCAGGTTGTTATAATTGCCCCCGGAGCACGCTATGCAGCCCAGGAACGGCAGAAGGGAAATCAGTCTTCTCATTTTCAGTTAGTTTTGCACGAAGTTAACAACATTTTTGAGAATGAGCAACGCCTCCCCTCCGAAACTCAAACCGCCCCCCCTCACCAAATCCCAACGCCTCTCCAGACCACGATCTTAGTCAAAGCCCCCGTCCCAAACGTGACTAAGATCGTCTCCAACACCCATCTTAGTCAAGAAATAACTGTTAAACGTGACTAAGACCGTCTACGGGCGAGGTTGGTAGCATATTTGGGCGAGGCTGGATTTTTCCTCGCCAACCTCGCCCACCCATTGTGCCCCACAACCACCCCAGTGCCCCTTCCCCCGGGCGTGGCTGGGCCCCTAAAATCCAACCTCGCCCAGAGAATGCACTGCTGTTTTGTTATTTGCTGCTCTTGCGCCGATTATGCTCCACGCACAGCAGTTGGCAATTCTCGGCAACGGTCTTGCCGCCTTCCACCCAGGGAGTGATGTGGTCGGCTTCCATCTCATCAATTTCCCAGTGTGTCTTCTCCCGGTGCTCCTTAACGCAGTGGGGGCAGATGCCGCCCTGGCGCTCATAGACTTCTCGCTTCACAGTGTCGTCGAAGGTACGAAGATTCAGGTACTTCTCATTGCCGGTAAGTACGTACTGGTAGACGCCGGACTTCTTTTGGACCTCGGTATCTTGCATCAGTTCGGCCACCTTTTTCTCCAGCGCTGCCGTGTCCAGTGGTTTGGCTCCGAATTCATTGAACAACTCACCCCAGGGAAGGCCCTTCATCTCCTTGCGGTAAGTGGGGAAAATAGTCTTTACCCAGTTGATGACATTGCAGTAGTACAGCCAGAGTTCATTGCAATTGGGTTCGTGCTGATGGTCTGCCATGTACTGCTCAATGTGGCCGTCGGAGATCCATTTCAGGACCAGTTCAAGCAGCCCCTGCCGATTCACCTCGCAACGCACATACTTGTCTCCAAGGCCGATACCGGCGCAGTTGCTCTTGGAGAAATGCCGCTTTGCATCCGTCAGCCAGGCTCCGGTGTAGACGGCGTTGCGGAGTTCCTGGTCGGAGAGCTTTTCTCCTGCAATATTCACAATCTTGAACCAGTCCAACTTCTCAGAATCCGTCCCCTCGCAGAAATAAACCATCAGTTTGTAGTCCAGGATCTGTGCCTGCTGGTCGTCAGTCAGCGTGTGGAAATACTTCTCACCGATGGAGAAGTCATTGTTCAGGTACTGGCAGATGGAAATGGTCCGTTGCTGACCGTCAAGCACCTCAAAGTTTCCATCCTCCTTCATTACCCAGTACATAATGTTGAGGGGGAAACCGTGACGCACGGTGTTTATGACTTCCTCGCGCTGCTTGCCGGTATAGACAAATTCACGCTGATATTTAGGACGGACATCGAGGCGGCCGCCGTAGGCCACCACGCCCTCCTCCTGGCTATCCTTGTAGCCGTTGAAAAGGTCCCGGATGGTGATTTCGTGAAGTTCTATAATCATATGATTTTTATTTTTTTCGAATCAATATTCGGCCATAAGGACAAGTATGCTTCCCATTCACGGTTATCGCCAAATCAGCTCGCCCCCTATGGTTACTTCGTACGCCGATGGATTTCGCCAACTCTCCCTTACCGTAGCCGATAATCTCAAATTGATCCGGGTTGAAGACATCTAACAGATTGATCGGGACGCCCATAATACCATCATAATCACACGGGATGTCAGATATCTTATCCACGTTTATGGCATCATAGTTATCATAGGTAATGTATTCTTCGGGAGAATAGTGCTTATATAAAATCAATTCATCGTGACGTTCCTTGAAATCCAGATTGGTAAACCAGCGAATTCCCGGTACCCTTACATATCTTCGGCCATTTTCGCCATACCGTAGAGAGGGGGACGTTGTTGTGTACCACTCCGGTATTTCAAACTCACGGTCGCCACTATGAATACTGCAACCCAACCACATCTTACCCTCCTTCAGCAATGGAAAAACCTCTTTGTATGAGATGGCGTTTATGCTGCCAATTATCAGGAACTTCTTTTCGTAACGAACAAGTTGCGCAACATATTCTCGGAACAAACTGAACGGCGGGTTTGTACAGACAATATCTGCTTGTTTGAGAAGTTCAATACATTCTTCGCTCCTGAAATCCCCATCTCCTCTGAGGGGAAGGACCTCCATTTCTTCGGGTTCCGGAATGTGGTTGCCGTTTTTGTCACCGTCATAGATAATATAGACGGCTTGTTCGCTATCATTCTGCGAAAAGAGATCTATTGTTTGATGTTTGTAACAGGTCGCAATCAATCTTTTCAAGCCCAAATGCTCAAAATTGAGCGTGAAGTACTTGAAAAAGTTGCTCACCCTTGGGTCATCACAATTGCATAATACGGTCTTTCCCTTGAAGAGAGGCTTATAATGGCGGAGTTCGTTTTCAATATCCACCAGTTGGGTATAGAACTCGTCATTCTTGGCCTCCTTCGCGTTGTTCAGCTTTAAATTGTTGGCCATAAGCTGCGCTTTGCAGCATCTGCGACTTATCCGGGAAATGGAACGGCCAAGTACAAAAAAGGTGGACGATCGTCGTCCACATTCCTGGTACTTGGCGGAACCATTCCTAAGGACAAGTCACGTCCACGCAAAGCGCAGACGTTCACTGACTTATCCGGATTAGGAAATCTTAAACCGCCAAGTTTTAGAATGTTCCGAATAAATAGCAAACGCTATGTTAATATGTCTACAATACTCTTTCTGGAGATTGTAATGGCAAAGTTAGTAAAAACATTTGATTATCCATAAATCCACGGCTGGATGTCCTCATAGCTCTAGGGTCCTGGGACAAAAGAAGCGACGACCTCGGGGAAGGCCGTCGCTTCTTTTCAATATTGCTTAACTATTGTTTCTCGAACATAATTAGATAATTCCAATCTTCTGTAGGGCAAACATATACGTTGTATGTGCCTACTTGTAACGTTACTTTCGCTTCGCCAGTGCCTTTAAGATTACCACTCTATTCCGCCGTCTTCTTCTGTTCCTCCCAAAATAGACATTATTGCAAGACTCTCATTTGATGTCGGAGATGTAATGTCCAGCACTGCTTCACATGGAAGAATTACCACCTGATCCACTTTAGGTGCCGCATAATTTTGTTTTTTGTTCATAGATATTTGTTTTATTGTTACTATCAATGTGGCGCTCCCTTATGTGCAAGATAAAGGACGTTTTCGTGATACAACACCGGTCATTCGTCCTTAAATACGCATTTTCGTCCCTAATCCCTTGAAACGTAAAAATGTTTTTTGGGATTGTTCTTTTTCAGAATCCCACTGCGTATTTTTACGCTACGGCGAATTTTATTTAGTCCGCACATTTCACATTTATGTAAAATTAATTATATTTGTACGACAATGAAAAAGAGCACCCACCTTGAGCTGGTTGAGCAATCAGAAAGAGTTAGCCTGTATTCCATCAGTTTTGAGATGGACCGAACAACAGAATTCGAAAGATTCTTAAGTAAATTTGAAGAACAGGCCTTGTTAAATGAAGATTATCAGAAAATATTGTATGCCTTGTCCATCATTCTTGACAAAGGTGCTTTGGAACGATACTTTCGACCGGAAGGAAAGATGGAAGATAATTTATGCGCTCTGCCGATAGAGTCTGGAAAGATACGGCTATTTTGCCTGCGTATTTCAGACGAAATTCTGATTTTGGGGAATGGAGATATTAAGAACACGCCGAAATATGAGGATGACGCTAAACTCCTCGGTTATGCTCTTGATTTACAAAAATTTGACTTGCTGCTAAAAAAGGATATAGAAGAAGGAATCGTGACAATAGAAGAAAAGATCCTCACAAATGTGGAAGATAAACAGTATTATATATGAAACACAACGAGCAGTTTCACAATCAGTTAAATAAGGTTTCTCCTTCGGTCAAGATGGAGATGGATCTGTCCCGCGCCATCATTGACAGGATTGATTACATCCTAGACAGAGACGGAATTTCAAGAAAAGAACTAGCCGAGAGAATAGGTTGCAAGGAGTCCCAGATAACAAGATGGACCAGAGGCTTCCCTAATTATACAATTGCCGCTCTTGCGAAGTTGTCCGTTGCCCTTGGAGAGCCGCTGGTTGAGATTTCCACGCACTAGCAGAGTATCGTTTCTCCTGTCTAGTCATCCTTTCAGGATGGCTATTCGTCGAATTATCGGGGGGATTTGTCTTCTATATTGTTAAAAATACTATCTTTGTGGCTTGGCTCACTTATCTTGCACATAAGGGAGCACGGACATTAGACTAATAACTAAAAGATTATCATATGAAGAAAACTTATCAAGAGCCTCGTATTGAGGTAATTGCCCTGAGCACGGAACAGCGCATCCTGGACGTGTCTAATGGCATTTTGACGCTGCTCGCTACGGATGATCCCACCAGCGGCATCGAGACATTGAGTGGGTGGGGTTCAACTGAAACTTGGGAATAGGAGGAGCACGATATGAAAAAGATTAGCATTGTTATTTCAGCATTGGCAGTGATTGTCTGCGGCTGCTCCAAAGAACAGGATACAAGGCTCCTCATTAGCAATCAGGATACTAACGTAGTATCTTTCAAAGCATTCTTTGAGGGAGAAGATCCTGAGACTAAACTTGGTATCAACACATCCTCCGGAGTTTTAAATTGGGCAAACGGCGATGCTATTGCCGTCCAGATGACTGACGATACGTTTATTCCCTTTACTTACTCCTCCACCACAAAAGAGTTTTCCGCAACTCTTGGCGCAAAAGAAGTTAAGGATGGCGGTGTCGCTTATTATCCCGCTTCAATCGCTATTAATGGCACTCCCGGCTCCGTAAATCTGCCGACATCTTACACTATCGGTGCCGATGCAATGGTTTGCCCGCCTATGATTGCCACAGTCAACCTTGGCGCGAAGTCCCTGTCTCTTAAGCACCTGGGCGGCATCCTTTCTATAAAGGTAAGTCATGTTCCCACCGATGCAAATAAGCTCATCCTTACTATTCCCGGAAAGACCGTCACCGGAACCTTTGCCGTTACAGATGATACTGATGACTACATTTCTGCCGGTACTGGTAGCGGCTCCGTGACTTTGAACTTCACAAAGGGCGTGTTTGGCACAACTGCCACCGAATTCTTCTTCCCCGTTCCTGTAACCACTTTCTCTAGTGGTTTCACCGTTGATTTTAAGAATGCCGCTAACGAAACATTATACACTCATAGTACCGCTAAAACCACTATTGAGGCGGCTCGTGCATCTATTAAGAGGATGGCCCCACTGACCGTACCTGTGAAGTTATATATTAATTCTCCAAAACCTTGGGGGGCAGCAACAGAGTATGCTTATCTTTCGGATGATGTTCTGTCGTGGCCTGGAACAAGTTATAACCCTGATAGCAGAACCATTACTCACGAAGGTAATACTTACACAAAAGTAATTGATGATATCTCTGCTGCAGGATCTTCAAGCAATATCATCATACACGTTAATTATAATGATAGCAGTACTGAGCCTTGGTATGATCCGTATGGAAAGTTATATAGAATTGAAATACCCACTGTTGATATTTCAAATGACGTCTATTTAACTCTGTCCACTAATACAGATGGAACACATAAGATATTGTTAAGAAACTGGTCTTCCAGTGGTTATATGGATTATTTCCACGCTTGGTATTATGGTGAATCCAATATTCTTGGAGATTTCCCCGGTACAGCTATCGCCTCAATGTCTTCAATAAAATATGAAAAGGAAGACTTCCGATACTTTACTGCCACAAAAGACAAAAAAATAGGAGTTAAAGCAGTGTATTACGCCGAAAAAGACTGGAATCAAACAAATGATGGATGGATAGAGTCGTTAAACGAGAATTATCTCGTAACATTTAAGAACAACGGCACAGATCCACACGTGTTTGGTTTCCCTGACGTTGTTGCTACTCTAGATTAATTATCTTGTTGCGGCGGCCTCATTCGGGACCGCCGCTATTTTTGTGGGCGAGGCTGGTTTTTAGGGGGCCAGCCTCGCCCGGGGGAAGGGGCTCGGGGGTGGTTCTGGGGCATAATGGGTGGGCGTGGTTGGTAGCACGAAATCCAACCTCGCCCAAATGTGCTACCGACCTCGCCCGAAGACCCGCAGATAAAAGAGAGGGCCGGGAGGGGCGGCAGGGGTGCCGGGAGCGATAGGATAAGGCGGATAAGGGGCGCCCGGGAAAGGGCTGGTCGCCGAAGGGGATGCCGGGCTTTTGGGAAAACGGTGCCCCGAAGGACCGGGAGCGTGCACCTGCGAAGGGAAAGCGCCTTGATCGGAGGGAAAACGGCTCATTAGACCGGCAAAGCCCTTTTCCGGATCAGCGCCCCCCGCCGTTCCGTGCTCCAGGTACCCCTGACCGCGCCTTCCGGCCCGGCAAAAGAGATGCCCGGTCGGGCCTGGTATGACGGCAAAACGGGACCGGGCATGACGGTATCACAGCGGCGGGAGATTCTTCGCTTCGCTCAGAATGACAGTAAGAACGCTCGGGATGACAGCACGAGGCTACAGCTCAAACTTCACGGTGGTGCTGTAGTCGTTCCAGTTGCGGAGGTAGAGGGTGATGGAGGATTGGTCGTAGACGTTGCTGTACTGGGTGTCCTCCACCATGCCGTTATCCCACACAAGGTCTTTCCAGTGCACCTCAGAGAGGCACTCCTGGGCCTCGGCCAGGGTGAGGACGCCGTCACGGGAGTCCAGGTAGTTTCCCGCCGTCTCATACCTCCACCAACTCTTGCTGTGGGGGTTGCCAACGTACTCGCTGGGAACAGTGGAGTAGTATTTTTCCGACAGCAGATGGTTTGTCACCAGCATGTAGTTTTCATCGGCCTCCTTGCGGACAACCATCGATTTCCAGCCGTCCTCGCGGTCGAATTCCAGCACGGCGCAGTCGCCGGAGGCATCGGCAATCATATAGTGGTAGCCGGAGCCCACTGCAGCGTCGTGGCGGATATCCAGCGTTGCAGCTAGGTCAAGGGCCTCCTGGACGGTGGCGCAGCGGTCCAGCCACAGGCGCATTATGATGGTTGTGCCAACATCGTGGCTGGGGGTATCCTGCTGCGCGGCCTGCCTGGGAAGCGCCATGATGGACGTGCAGAGGCCTTTCTCGTTGATGCCGTCAACGGGCGCATACACGGACGCAAGGCAACTGAGTTTACTCATAAAGGCCGATGGAAGTTTCTCCAGCGAATACCCGAAATGTGACATATCGCTAACGGCAATGGACGCGTACCCCTTCTTTGGCCGTGACACGGTAACCATGGTGGGATTCTTGAAAAAATCATAGTTACGGCCATACCAGAAGCCGTTTCCTCCTGCCTGGCGGGCCTGGAAAGATGTGCAGTTCATGGTATTCATCTCCCCGTTTTCATCGGCCACCTGGGCGCTCTTTATCTTAAGAGGAAGCCCTTTGCCGATGCGGCCTATCACGTACTCAAGCAGTTCGGCATTGCTGTCAATGTCCTTTGAGATAAGGTCATCCAGGTCATACGCGGCCTTGTACTCCATCTTATAGAGATACTGGTTTCCGCCAACGGATTCAACAGTATTGATTGTGCCGATTTCCCCGCCCCAGATGCAGGCGACGGCTACGCACACCACGGCTATTATGCCGATAATCCAGTAAAGAACTTTTTTCATAACAACACGTTTTACTCACAAAGATAAGTTTTTATGTTCAACGTTACGCTTTTTTTTGTATTTTTGACAAGGCAAAACACACTAAAACCTTATACATTATGAAAAAGTACATCGTAGAATGTCTGGGCACATTCGTGCTCACCTTCCTGGGCTGCGGCACGGCAATGTTCGTGGGCTGCACCACTCCTGCAGGTGTTGTAGGAACCGCTATCGCCTTTGGTCTTGCCGTTGTTGCCATGGCCTACACCATCGGCGGCATCAGCGGTTGCCACATCAATCCCGCCATCACCCTTGGTGTTGCCCTCAGCGGCCGCATGAGCTGGAAAGATGCCTTTGGCTACTGGTGTGGCCAGATTATCGGCGGTATCCTTGCCGGTGCTGTCCTTCTCCTTGTTGCCAAAACCGTGGCCGCTCCGGATCTCACCGGTGCCCTCGGTTCCAACGGCGTTGCCAATGCCGGCGGCGTATGGGGCGCATGCCTTGTAGAGGTTATCGCAACCTTCCTGTTTGTGCTGGTAGTCCTTGGAACAACTGATTCCAAGACAGGTGCAGGCAACTTCGCAGGTCTTGCAATCGGCCTCAGCCTCATCCTCATCCACCTTGTGTGCATCAATCTCACGGGCACTTCCGTGAACCCTGCACGTTCAATCGGCCCCGCACTCTTTGCAGGCGGCCAGGCTCTCAAGGACGTTTGGGTATTCATCTGCGCACCTCTTGTGGGTGGTGCCCTCAGCGCCTTCGTGTGGAACGCTATTTCCTGCGAAAAGAAGAAATAGCCCCTGCGCGCCCATGAGACGTATCATAGCACTTGCACTTATAGTTCTCACTGCGCCTCTTTCCGGGGCGCAGGAACTTTTTGTGTTTGATTCCCCTAACCTTCACTGCAAGGACTCCGTGCTGGTGTTCTCACCGTCTGCAGAGAAGGATCTCCCCACGCTGTTCCTGCTTCATGGATTCAGCGGAAAATACTCTGACTGGAGCCGCCACACAGACCTTCAGTCCCTGGCTATAAGCAGCGGCTTCCGCATTATCTGCCCCGACGGATTCTACAAGAGCTGGTACCTCAACGACGCCAACCCCGCCAACATGCAGTGGCGTAAATTCTTCTGGGAAGAGTGCTGGCCGGAAATGGATAAACGCTACGGACTAAAGGCCTGCAGAACCTTCATAGACGGCCTCTCCATGGGCGGTCACGGGGCCATGAACCTGTTCCTGGACCATCCGGAGCGCTTCCGCGGCGCCGGCTCAATGAGCGGCGTCCTGGGACTTCACCACTCCGGCACCTCTAAGGAAATAATCCCGGCCATCCTTGGAGCAAAGTCTGTCCATGACCCTGTTTGCGCCGCGGAATCGGCCATAAACCGTCTTTATCGGATAGGGGATGCAGCACCGGAGAAAATCCTTGTCATCTCCTGCGGCACAGAGGACAGACTGATGATTGCATCCAGGGAGTTTGACAGGCGCTGCACGGAACTTGGGATTCCCCATATCACGCTGTACTCCCCCGGAAAGCACAACTGGCCCTACTGGGTTTGGGTTTTGCCCTACCACCTCAAGTTTTTCTCCGAGGCCATCCGTCCCTAAAACAATCTTAGTCACAAATCCCGTCCTTAACGTGACTAAGATTGTCGTTGGAGACAATCTTAGTCAAGAAAACAGCCCAAAACTTGACTAAGAGCGACTGACCAGCCAAACTTTACAAAAGATTGGTTAATTTTGTAAGGATAAACATATAGTTATGCGTAAACTCTTACTGAGCCTTCTGGCGGCCGTGGCGGTTGTATCGGCCTGCAAACCCAAGAATTATACGGTGATAATCTCCCTTGACGGAAGCCGCTGGGATTATCCCGATTATTATGAGATGCCGTTTTTTGACTCCCTTGCCACGGTGGGCGTGAAGGCCAGGATGGAGCCTTCCTTCCCTTCCTCCACCTTCCCCAATCACTACACAATGGCAACGGGCCTGGTGCCGGACCACAACGGGCTGGTGAACAACAGTTTCTGGAATCCTGACACCCGGCACGGGTATGCAATCAAGGACGCCGAGGCCAGGTTTGATCCCCGCTATTACCTTGGAGAACCCATCTGGGTTACGGCACAGCGCCAGGGCGTCAAGTGCGGCGTGGTTTACTGGGTGGGGTCTGATATTCCCATCAAAGGCGAATACCCCACATATTACAGGCATTGGGACAAAAAACCCCACTGGACCTTCTCTGAGAGGTGCGACGAAATTGTGCGCCTCCTAAGCCTCCCTGAGGCAGACCGCCCGCAGCTTGTGATGGGTTACTTCGATGAACCGGACCACCAGGGGCATGTGTTCGGCCCCTTCTCCCCTGAAACCAAGGATATGGCAGAGCAGATGGACTCCCTCATGCACGCCCTGTATCTCCGCCTCAAGGCCCTCCCTCACGGAAACCGCATCAACTTCATCCTTGCCGGTGACCACGGAATGACTCAGATTTCCCCTGAACGCTTTGTGGCCTGATGGGATGTTATGCCTCAGGAGTGGGTAGAGCGCTGCGTGGGATCCCTTCCCACCAGCATCTGGGCCAAGGAAGGATATGCCGACAGCCTCTACAACCGCCTCAAGGATATAGAGCACCTCAATGTGTGGAAGCACGGTGAGGTGCCGGAATACCTTAATTACGGCACTTCCAACCGCCTTGGAGACATTATTGTGAGTCCGGACCTTGGCTGGCAGTTCAACTTTGCGCCGTCCCGTAACCAGGGAACCCACGGCTTTGACCCAAGGGAAACGGACATGATGGTTGCCTTCCGTGCAGTGGGACCTGATTTCAAGGTTGCCTACGAGGCTCCATTCACAGAGGGCGAGCAAAGCGCCTTCCGCAACACAGACCTCTATCCCATGCTCTGTAAACTCCTTGGCGTAAAACCGGTGCCCGTGGACGGCAAACTTGAACGCATAGAGAAGATACTGAAATGAAAAAGCACATCGTGGTCCTTACCGGCGCCGGAGTAAGCGCCGAGAGCGGATTTGCCACCTTCCGTGACACCGGTGGCCTGTGGGAGAAGTACAACGTAGAGGATGTAGCTTCACATGACGGCTGGCTCCGTAATCCCGGCCTTGTCCTTGATTTCTACAACGCCCGCCGCGCACAGCTGAGGGACGCAAAGCCCAATGCCGCCCACCTTGCCATAGCAGGCCTGGAGAAGGATTATGATGTGGATGTAATTACCCAGAACGTGGACAATCTCCATGAGAGGGCCGGTTCCACGCGGGTTCTGCACCTTCACGGAGAGCTCACAAAAGTGCGCCCGGAAAAGGGTCTCTACGACGCCTCCTTCCGTGAAGACGAGGTTATTGACGTGGGATATTCGGAGGTAAAACTTGGAGACCTTGCCCCTAACGGCCGCCAGTTGAGGCCTCACATCGTTTTCTTCGGGGAATCCGTCCCCGCCATCGAAAAGGCCATAGATATGGTTTCCACGGCCGATATCCTCCTTATCGTGGGCACCTCCCTGCAGGTGTATCCCGCCGCCGGGCTGTACAGGTATGCCCCGGCATCGGCCCTTGTCTATATCATTGATCCCGCAGACGTTCCACTCTATGACAAAAGAATAACCCACATCCGGGCGGTGGCTACCGCCGGGATGCGGGAATTCATTTCTTTACTGTAAGCCTTAGGCGTTCTCTGCAGCCTCAACTGCCTTGAAGTAGCGGTAGCTGGAGACCTTTACCTCTGAGATTGAGTTTTCGTCGCACACAATGGTGCCGGCGGGGTGGTTCTGGAGGCCTGAGAGGGTGCAGTAGTGGCTCATGGGGCCTTCTACGGCATCCTTTATTGCGCGTGCCTTCTTGGAACCGAAGGCAAGAATCACAACCTCCTTGGAGCTGAGCACGGTGGCTACGCCAACGGTGAGGGCCTGCGCGGGAACTGCGGAAGGATCGTTATCAAAGAAACGGGCGTTGACCTCGCGGGTGTCCTGGGTAAGGGTAACAACACGGGTGCGGCTGGAGAGTGAGGAGAAGGGCTCATTGAAGGCAATGTGGCCGTCTTCACCAACACCGCCAAGGAAGAGGTCAAAACCGCCTGCGTCCACGATGGCTTTCTCATAGGCTGCACACTCCGCCTCTACGTCAGCGGCGTTTCCGTTGAGGATGTGGATGTTTTCAGGTTTCTCGTCGATATGGTCGAAGAGGTACTTGTGCATGAAGCTGTGGTAACTCTCCGGGTGCTCCACGGGAAGTCCCACATATTCATCCATATTGAAGGAAATAACATTCTTGAAGCTGAGTTCACCGGCCTTGACCATGCGTATAAGCTCTGCATAGGTTTCGATGGGTGTGGAACCGGTGCAAAGGCCAATTACAAAGGGTTTGTCGGTAACGGCGGCCTTTTCTTTGATGCGGGCTGCGATGTAGTGAGCGGCCCAAAGAGAACCCTCGGCGGAGTTCTTGCGGATAATAACTTTCATACCTTAAATGTTTTAAGTTAAAAATTAAACCGGAATTCCATACAACGGCGGCAGGAATTCCGGAATACAAAGTTATTAAAAATTTGGATACATTAGCAAAGTTTTAGAAAAACTTCAATTGCCTGATATTCTGCCATGCCAAGTTTATCGTATAGCATGGCGGTGTTCTGGGTGCGTTCCTCTGCCCTCTGCCAGAATTCACGGGGGTCTTCTCCCGGGAACGGGACTATGTCCTTCTGGGAAAGGTGACGGAAGATGGCGTGACGCTTTTTCACAACTTCATCAGGGCTTAGCGGAACGGCCATGTCCACGCGTCCAAGCTCCCACTCCATCCAGGCACCGCGGTACAGCCAGATGTGGGTTTCCTCCAGCCACTTGTTGCCCTCTTCCTTGAGCTGCTCCACGGCATCCAGGGCGGCCTCTGTGCACACACGGTGGGTTCCGTGAGGGTCTGCAAGGTCACCAGCCATGAAGATCATGTGAGGCTTGAGGTCTGTGATGAGTTTCTTGATAATGTCTACATCGGCCTGTGAACGGGGGTTCTTCTTGATGCCGCCGCTCTCATAGAACGGGAGGTTGAGGAAGTGGACGTTGGTGTTGTCGTTGAGGCCGAAGGAACGTACTGCGCCGCGGGCTTCGGAGCGGCGGATGGCTCCCTTCATCTCAAGCAGCGCGCGGGGCTCCGGCTCTCCGGGAACCTTGCTGTCTATGATGGCCTTCACCTCCGCAAATTTATCGGCAAAACCAAGCTGATACGCGCAGTCCATGTGCTGGAGCACTACGTCGTCGTGGACAGCTACGTTGCCGGAGGTCTCATAAGCCACATGGACGTCGTGGCCCTGAGAGGCCAGGCGGATAAACGTGCCGCCCATGGAAATTACGTCGTCGTCCGGGTGGGGGCTGAAGATAAGGACCGTCTTGGGATAAGGGTTGGCCGACACAGGACGGGTGCTGTCGTCTGCACCCGGCTTCCCGCCGGGCCATCCGGTAATGGTGTGCTGGAGGTCGTTGAAGACGTCGATGTTGATTTTGTCATAGGGGCCGAACTTCTGGAGTAGCTGGTCCAGGTTGTTGTTGAGGTAATCTTTCTCCGTGAGTTTGAGGATGGGTTTTCCCGTTTCATGGCACAGCCAAACCACGGCCTTGCGGATAAACTTGGGAGTCCAGTCACAGGGGCCAACCAGCCAGGGGGCCTCAACACGGGTGAGAAGGCTTCCTGCGGTCTCGTCCACGTACAGCGAGATGTGGTCATGGGCCTGAAGCAGGGAAGCCGGGCAGTCCGTTGTCATGGGACCTTCCGCGATTGCCTTCACAACATTGGCTTTGTCCTCTCCCCAGGCCATGAGGATGATTTTCTTGGAGGAAAGCATGGTGCCGATACCAAGGGTTATAGCCTTGTCCGGGGTGGCCGATATGTCATGGTTGAAATGCTTGGCCTGCCGCTTTCTGGAGTTATAGGAAAGGCGGACGGTGCGGGTGCGGGTTTTGATGTTGGAACCGGCCTCGTTGAAGCCCACCTGGCCTTTTTCTCCCACGCCTATGACAAGGAGGTCCAGATTACGTGCTATAGCGTCAAATGCAAGGCAGTACTCGCTCACTTTGTCCTCCGGAACGGTACCGTCGGGGATATGGATATTCTCCTTCAGGATATCCACCTTGTCCAGGAAGGCTTCATGGATGGAGTGGTTACGGCTCTGGAGCTCATTGCCGGACACGGGATAGTACTCGTCAATTGTGACTACCTCCACGTTTTTGAAGGAAATCTTGCCGGCCTTGTAACGGCGGGTGAGCTCATTGTAAAGGGATGTAGGGGTGGCTCCGGTTGTGAGACCAAGTCTGAACAGGCCCTCCTTGTGGTTTTTGATTGCGTCCTCAATGAGGTCTGCGACCGCATAGGATGCGGGGCGGGAATCCTGGTAAACCTTGGTCCATATTTTCTCATAGGTGTGCAGGATTCCTGCAGGGAGGTTTTTGTCAATAAGACCGCCCTCGTAAGGTAAAGTGAAATGCTTGCTCATATATGTTTTCAGGTTATAACCTTATAAATGATTTCACCTCAATTGCTTTGGAATAACAAATTTACCGAATTCCTTGAAAAAATGCAATAATTTAATTTTATCGCTTGCGATATAAATTTTTTGTCGTATATTTGCATCGCGAACGATATAATTATGGTTAAAAAAGTAATCCTGGCGTGCCTGGTGGCCCGTGACGGCGTAACCGTCAAGCGCTTTGCTCCCGTTGCAGAGCCCAGGGACTTTGAAAAAGACGTTGAAGCCTTTCTGTAATGCAGGAACAGCTTAAACTTGACAACCAGCTCTGTTTCCGTCTCTACACGGCATCAAGGCTCATAACCCAGGCCTATCATCCGCTTCTTCGCGGGATAGGCCTTACCTATCCCCAATATCTTGTGATGATGGTGCTGTGGGAGCAGGACGCCCAGCCGGTGAACGATATAGCAAAGCGGCTCTTCCTGGAGACAAACACCGTTACGCCGCTCCTTAAACGAATGGAGGGGGAGGGTCTTGTTTCCCGCGAGCGCGGCTCCTCGGACGGCAGGCAGGTTATTGTGAGGCTCACGGAAAAAGGTCGTGAGCTTGAGTCGAAGGCCGCCTGTATCCCCTTTGAGATTGCCGGGGCGGTAGCTTGCCGCGGCATTACGGAAAAATCGGCCCCTGCCCTGCTGAGGACTCTGGATGATCTTATTTCCGCGTTGTCATAGCAAAAAAAGAGGGTGACAAAAAGTCACCCCCCGTCCAAACAAAAGGATATGGAGCCGTGTTTACTGGTACACGACGGACCAATTGGAAGGAACGGTTCCTGCGGGCCAGGAAACGCCGCTTTTTTGTTTAAACGTACCGCTTGCCCCAACATTATCCAGCCACTCGTCAACGGAGCCTTCAATGGGAGGATCTACGTTGTCGTCGCTCACTATGGGATTCTCTGCCAGGCAGGTGACGCTCTGCAGGCTCCGGCAGTCCCTGAACATAAAGGAATAGCAGCCGGGAACAAGGGTGGGTGCATTAAGGACAGGTGCGTTCTTAAGTGAAGTACAATAGTCAAACATGTTCATGTAGCAGCCATAAGAAAGCGTAGTGGCAGGAAGTGCCGGTGCATTCTCAAGGGAAGTGCACTCCCTAAACATGCCCAGGTAACACCAATCGGCAAGGTTCATCGCGGGAAGCGCCGGTGCATTCACAAGGGAAGCGCACTCCGAAAACATTCCGCTATAGCAGTTCTCGGCCAGGGAGGTGGCATTAAGTGCAGGGGCTCCGGTTATGCCGGTGCAGCCGCTGAACATACCTTCAAAGCAGGCGTTACTCAGGATGGTAAAGCCCAGATCCAGTGACTTGGAGGGATGCGTCCTTAACCGAGTGTTGCCCTTGAACATCTCACGGAAGGCATAGGGCTGCGCCGTAGTGACGTTGGGATAGTTGCTTTTACTCACCAGGGAGCGCAGGTCTCCGTAAATATAGTGGGTCGTATCCGCACTTATCTGGGTGTAAAGGGCGGTCTGATCAGAGTGTCCGTACACGGGATTGTCTCCCCAGAAACGGACTTTGTCTCCTGCACTCACGGGAATGTTGATGATGGTGTTGCCGGAGGTGGTGGCCCCAGCCATGGAAGCGTCTTTCCCGTAGGTAATCTGGAGGGCCTGGGGGTTAGTAATGGTAATGGTGCCGTCCTGGATGGCCTCTACGGTAAAGGGCTCAACATATCCGTTCCAGCCTGAGGGAATACCATGCTCTCCGGAAGGCCAGGAGACGGAAGGGTCCTGGATGAACATTCCCCCGGAAGGAACGCTTGCCACCCAGCGGTGTGTGGCTTTATTCTCGCCCAGATTTGACTTTGCGTAGCAGGTAATCTGCTTCAGGCTTGAACAGCTTTCAAACATATCCCTATAGGCCCAATCGGCGGGATTCTGCGCCGGAAGAACCGGGGATGCCTCCAAAGATTTACATCCCTCAAACATCCTGCCGTAAGCGTATGACGGAACTGTCTGGGCAGGGAGTATGGAGGGGGGTGCTTCCAGTTCCACACACCGGCCGAACATATAATAGTAGGGAGGATATTGTCCTGTGGAAGCAAACCATTCTTGATTTTGGGGCTTGGAGAGCGTGGTTGCAGGCAACTCCGGTGCCCTGGAAAGATGGTTGCAGCTGGTGAACATAAAGGCATAGGCCCCCGTTTTTACCGTTGTGGCCGGAAGTTCTATATCCTTTACCGGATGATTGTACAAAGTTGTATTTGAATTGAATAATCCCGTGAAAGCAAATTCTTCCGCAGTCTTGATAAAAGAGTTCATTTCCGGGGCTTTGTATGCCTGAAAATCTATCAGGCTCATAACATTGCCATATACATAATGAGGCACGTCACACCTGATATTAGCCTGGTCCGTACTGGTAGGCGAGGACCAGTAACGGTCCCCCGTTGTGAGGGAGCCGCCAAGTAAAAGACGGTCACCGGCCTTCACGGGTATTTTAATAAGGGTTCCGCTGGCGATGTTGGAGTTGATGGCATTGTTGTTTTCCCCTTCAAAACCATAGTAAAGAGTCCGGTTCAGGGGGTTAGTGATGGTCACGGTACCGTCTTCCAGGGCTTCTATGGTCAGGGGCTGCTTGGTGGATTCATAGCGGGTAAGGGTTCTGGCGCTTGGAACCACATAATACTTTCCGTTTTCCAGTAGCGCCCTCAGCGAGCCGCTGTAAAGAGCTCCGCTCTCTGTTTCCGCCGTAAAACTGTACGGAATCCTTTCCGTAGCCCCTTCCTTGGCCGGAACGGCCACATAGAAAGACAGCGCCGGGGTCACCGGTTCTACGGTTACCGGGTATTTCAGGCCGCTTGAGGATATTACCAGCTTACGGATCCTGTCTCCGGAAGTATCTCCGGATAGTTGGAAGGTAAAATGGTTAATGCTCTGCTGCCGTACAAAAGTGGCATCGGTCAGGACAACCTCGGAGCCTATCCTTTTTACCTGTACTTGCGCTGTGGCATAGTCATAATTCCGTGCAATGTCCTCAAGTGTTCCCTTCTGCCAGGTGTAAGCACTCTCAGGAGAGGGACGGCGTATGAAATACAAGGTGAGCGGCTGCCCCACACTGGGGGCACCGGAGAATGTCAGGGAGCCAAAGAGGTTGCAGGTTCCCAGCTGGGCATTTGTGGGATACATTGTCCAAACAAAAAACCCTGCATCATCATATACCTGAACCTCATCATCATGTGCCCAGGTAGAGTAAAGGGTTCTGTCATCAAGGAGCAAGCCCTTGGTGCCGGGCTCCGGTTCTCCGGCATGGGCGGCCTTTACTGTTACCTTCCATGTGTTATCGCCGGCCTGGGGAAAGATGGGGCTATCCTGGTCCATCTCCACGCGGGTGCAGCCCATGATTGCAAAGGCTGCAAACATATATGATATATACTTTTTCATATCCACTCCGTTGTTATTTCATTGCCATAATCTTGCAGGATCACAAGCATTGGAGAGCTCTGCATAAGCGCATTTGGCGCAACCAGCGCCACCACCTGGGTGGCCGGAGGCAGATACGTCAGTTTCTTTTCCATATTCTTTTGCGTTTTGGTTTCTGTGACAAAGATGATATGAAAAAAATGCACGGGCGTCTCACCCGTGCAAAAAAATGTCTCATAAAAGCAAAACGCTGATTATCAGCTTTGCGCCGTAGCCCTGTAAGCCGACGGGGACATCCCGTACTGCGCCTGGAAAAGGCGGTTGAAAGTGGCGCGGGAGTTGAACCCGGCGTCTTCTGACACGGCAAGGACAGAGAGTTCCGGGCGGCCCACCAGGGCTTCGGCGGCCCAGCGGAGGCGGTGATGGTTAAGGAATTCGCCCAGGGTCTGGCCTGCGCAAACTCTTACGGCATCGGCCAGATAAGTGCGGTTGGTGCCAAGGCGGGCCGACAAAAGGTCCCGGCCAAGATTGGGGTCCTTGAAAAGTTCCTCGTCCTGCATAAGCGCAAGAAGCTGCGCGTAGAGTTTTTCTTCCGGGCTCTGCCTGGAGGTGTCGGCGTGAAGGATGGCTTCCTCGGCCTCTTCCTCGGCGTGGATCACTTCAAGGGAGGCCTGGTAGAGGGCGCGGTTTTTACGCCTGAGGGAGCGCGCGTAGAAGAATATGGCCAGGGTGAGGACAAAAAGCAGCAGCAAAATAACCGTGAGGCCCGTGATGCGCTCCCTGGCGGCGCTGTTTTCCAGCTGAAGCTCTTTCAACTGGTATTGCCGGGCAAGGGTATTGAGTTGCTCGCTGGTGCGGTGAATCTGGGCCGAGTCATTCTCTGCGGCATAGGCGCGGTAGTTGTCCACGGCGAGGGCAAGGTCTGAGTTATCCCTCTGGTAATCGGCCAGGGCAAGGCGGAACTGGGCTACCTTCACCCAATTCCCTATTCTGCGGTTGCGGGAAATAAGGCTGTCAAGGCGCTCATAGGCCGATTCCTTTTTCCCCGTGAGCTGCTCAAACTGGATGATTGCCGTCTGGATAAGCTCTTCCTGGCTGGGGTCTTTCAACAATGAGGCGTAGCGGAGCATGGTGTCCTGCATGGCCTCCGCCTCCTTGAGCCTTCCCAGCCTCTGAAGCAGTACAAAACGGTAGCGGGCCTGTTTGAGGCGGCTGCCGTAGTCCGGCTTTCCCACCTTTTCTTCCATCTTGTACAGGATGTTGTAGGTGGAATCGTTCATGGCCAGCCCCTCCTCCGCGGCCTGGAGGTTCATGGCTACGGCCTGGAGGTTGAGACCCGCCCGGAGCGCGCGGCCGTTTTCTCCCAGAGCCTGCAGCTGGCGGAAGGCCTGCCGATAATGGCCCTGGGCCTCTTTTGGCTGGCGGTTTCCAAGATAAAACTGGCCAAAACAGAACTCCGTAACGGCCTGTCCAAGGGCGCTGCCGTGCTCCTGGGCCTTGAGGGACATCTCCTGGAGGACGGCCATGGCCTGCTGGTTAAGCCCCCACAGCTGGAGCCTGTCCAAAAGAGTGGCGTAGGCGTTGTACAGCTGTTTCTCATTGCCGTGGTGCTCATGGTAGGCTATGAGTTCCCGGTTGGCTTCAAGAAAAGCTTCCCTGTCATCGGCCAGGAAGAACTCCTGCATCCTGACGCGGCGAAGGGAGTCCTCTTTACGTGCATCCAAAGGGGCGGCTACGGAAATAACAAGGAAAAGAAATGATAGCAAAAGTACCATAATACAAAAATAGTAAATTTTTGTCAGAATGAGACATCTATTTGCACAGGTGAGACACCCGTGTGCGTATTATGGGGCATCTTTGCAGCAGAAAACCAAATAAAAAGCGATATGAAAAAGAAAGAGTATCTCTCACCCCGTTGCCAGGCGCACTGCTTTGCGGCGGAAAGTATCATTTGCCTCAGCGGTGGCCTTAATGCCATTCTGAGCGGCAATTACACCGGGTTCGGAAGAGAATACGACATGGGGTCAAGCTACAGCGGAAGCGGTGGATACAACGGGTTTGGCGAAGAGCATGAAATGTAAAAACACTAAGGATATGAATATGAAAAAGTTTATTGTACTGTTTGGCGCCGCTTTCCTGGCGCTGGTTTCCTGCCAGAAGGAAACCCCTGCAATTGATGATAATCCCCCGGTACCGGCACAGCCGGAAATCCAGGATGAAACTCCTTCAACCAGGATTTCCTATAAACTGGACGCCATCCATCCGGACAGCCCTGCCACCAAGGCCGTAAAAACGGGCTGGGAGACGGGAGACGTGATTTTTGTGTTCTTCTCCGGCGCGCCTGTTCCGGGCTACCTGGAGATGAAATGGGACGGCACCAAGTGGGTCTTCACGGAAAAGAACGGCCTGGCCATTCCTGACGGCCAGGGAACCATGTATGCCGTGTACCAGCCCTTCGGTAATGACAATGAGGTGCTGGCCAATAACGGCGACTGGGTTTTCAAGGACATCCACTACACCTATTATCTGAAGGACAGCCAGTCTTACAATATTTCCGAAGGTCAGGTGAGCGGAACCTTCAATATGGGCATTCCGGATGGATACGTACAGTTTTTCCTGGACGACCCTTTGGCCGATTCCTCTACGGAGATGGAACTGCGCGAGCACTTTCTGACTCCTGCAGGTGTGCTTTTTGTTAATCCAACATATGGGATTGAACATGTGTTAGGCACACGCGGCGCGCCTGTGCCGGGTTATGTCTATGACAAGGAGAACAAGGCCAGCGGCGAGCAGAAAGGCTGGCTGTTCAGCGGGTTTCTTGACCATTATGTGATACTTGGCCGCACCGCCGACTATCATTTCACCCTTGTCAAAGGCGGCTGGCAGGGAAGCTATTACCAAAAGTCCTTCCTGAACAAGCAGTATTACACCGGCCCCTCCGAGCGCCGCGCCCTCAAAATGCCGGCCCTTAGCACCTGGACGGAACTTACAGAGTGCAAGCCCATCGATTTGGGCACGAAAGAGCCTTACACAGGAATTCACTTCTACTGGAGCTCCCGCAACCTGGGCGCCAGCAAAGACTTCCCCTCCGGCAACACGCTGGAGGAGTGCCAGGCCACCTGGGGAGACTACTACGCCTGGGGCGCCACGGCGCCCTATTACCAGGCAGGCCATGCCTACGACAATCCCTGCTCCCACTGGAAGCCGGGGCTGACGGAATATGATTGGGGCTCATATCCGCATTCGGGGAATGATGCCCATTCCATATTCAAATACACTTTTGCAGACGGCGAGGACGATGCCGACTGGTACAATGACTCCGGCCAGTTCATTGGAGACAACCTTAGGTGGCTTGAGAGAGAGGACGATGCCGCGGCCGTGGCACTGGGCGCCCGCTGGCGTGTGCCAAGTTACCAATACTGGGAAATTTTGTTTGACACAAATAACTTTACCATCAGCTATGATCAGGACCATAGGGGCGTGAAATTCACCAGTAAAATCCCCGGCTATGAAGGCCGCAGCATCTTCCTGCCTCTTGCCAGCGCGCGTCGACACGATTATTTAAGCGACGAAGAACAGGGTTATTACTGGAGTCGCGAACTGAGCAATGATTCAACCACGGACGCCAGAGCTGCAATTTTGCACCAAGATAGTGGCTACCTACCAAATATGTCACGAGATCACGGCATGCCCATCCGCCCCGTCACCTATTAAGCCTCTATTGTCATCCTTTTGCATAAGAACCAAAACAAAAAGAATATGGATATGAAACAGAAGTATCTGCCCCCAGTCTCACAAGTTGTGATGCTGGCTGCATCAAATACACTGATGCAGGGCTCTTTGCTTGGGTATTTCGCCGTAATAAAAGATTACGGCAACGCTATCAACGACTGGGATAACGGAGGATGGGAGGAGTTATGATGAAAACAAGCCTTAACAATTTCTGGCGCTGGCAGAACGCCGCCCTGTCCTGTCTCTGTCTGTGTTTTGCCCTCATGGCCGCTTCCTGTACCCGGGAAGAGCCCTTCCGGAACTCTCCAGAAGAGGCCTCCCCGGCCAGGACCTACACCGTGACCATGGAGGCTGTAAGGGCAGCGGGAGCCATAACAAAAGTCTCTTTCTGTGAAGACGGCTGGATTGAGGAGGACCCCGATGCCGCTACTTCAGACACCACCGCCACCAAGGGACTCCAACTGACAGGGGAGAATAACGACTATCTGGAATCTACCTGGGATTTCAAAGACAAGGTGCTGGTTTACAGCAATGACACCCTTGTGGGCGAACTCTTCTCAGAAAGACACGGTGATAAGGACACATCCCTGTCCGGAACTATCACCGGAAGTTTCACCGTGGGACAGACCCTCAGTCTTTATCTGATTGGCCACGAGAATGAGCGCAGCTACATTGGCCAGAAGGGAACACTTGAAGACATTGCGACTTACTTTGACTACGCCCGGGCCACAGTAACGATAAAGAGTATAGACAACCTCACGGACAAACTTTCCCTCTCAACCGCCTCTTTTGAAGCCCTACAGAGCATCAACGAGTTTTCCTTTGGCTCGCAGAAAGTGAAGCACCTTACCATATCCGGAGCCGGCATTGTGGGCAAACGGGGCTCGGAGGCATTTGTCTCGGTAACCCCAGAAACGCCCACCAACAGACTATACGTAGCCATTTCAAATAACAAGACGGGAGTCAAAGTTCCCTATGAGTTCATGGCGGTAGCAGAGGACGGCAGGGTTTTCTCCCTTCGCAAAAAAGCGGCACTCCAGAACGGAAAATACTATACCACACGCCTGAGTCTCAGCCTTGATAAGCAATATGACGCCCTTTCTACCCCTCTTACCTTTGAGGCGCTTGAGAATGGTTTAATCACTATTAAAAACCCTAACAATCTTACAATCTGCTGGACTTTAAACGACAAGAACACGTCACTGGACTGTTTTGAAAGCAGCAATAACCGTGTAACAATTCCGGTTAATTCAGGTGACAGGGTGGAATTCCACTGCCAGAACGACGTATATGGTGATCCGTCGCTTGAGACTGTCAATGAGAATAAAAGTACCCAATTCTCCTGCAATGTCCCTCATTATGTTTACGGCAATGTGGCAAGCCTTCGGGGGGGATGGTCTTTCAATATCAACGGCGCCTCTTTTCTTACGGCAAAGTCTTTTGCATATTCATGGCTATTTGCCCATAACACGCAAATGTATAATCACCCCTATAAAGATATAGTGCTTCCGGAAAAAACGCTGCACACCTTCGCCTATGGCTATATGTTCTCTCACTGTATTAATCTGACCAGGGCGCCGGAGATTTCTGCCGATAATCTTATTAAAAGCGAAGAAGTCTCAACTTTTAACGGCCGTCAAATGCATGAGATGTTTTTCAACTGCAGCAATTTAGTAAAAGCGCCTACAATTCTTCCTGCAATGAAGCTTCCCAAACAGTGTTACAGAGAAATGTTTGCGCATTGCACCAGTCTGGAAACCTCTCCCGTTCTGCCAGCAGAATCAGACGTGTACGGCAAAGAGTTTAGCAGCAGTGAGGCTTATAGAGGGATGTTTATCGGCTGCTCAAACCTAAAACAAATTACTTGTAATTTAAAACAAACTATGTCCCTCATGACGTATGGCTGGGTTGATGGAGTGCCTTCGTCAGGCACCTTCATACAGCATCCGGATGCCCGGTGGATAACGGGCCCAAACGGTATCCCTGCCGGCTGGGGCGGGCAGGAGCCCCTTACCATAGAGGCCATCGAAGACGGCACCATCACCATCAGTAACCCTCAGCAGATGGAGGTGCGCTATTCAAAAGCCGCAGACATGTCTTTGAGCGGTGCCACAACGGACAGCCGGGCGCAGATAGAGATTCCTGTCAGCGCCGGAGACAAGCTGCGCCTCTGGGGAGACAACGCGGCTTATGGCCACGAGGTTGGGCCGGTCAGCTGCACAAACATCATCGGCAGCGGCCTTCACTATGTCTATGGCGATATGTGCAGTCTTATCAGCAGCGGCGAATACACACAGGTAGAGACCCTTTCCCCCTATGCCTTCGCCAGTCTCTTTTCTGGCAATGACAA
>CACXNH010000004.1 GCA_902768955.1 uncultured Bacteroidia bacterium
CCTGCTTGGGATAGAATGGAGGCCGGCCATACCCTATTTCACTGTAATGTCCACGGGCATCCTTTACCTTGCCGGAATTGCAGCATTTCCCTATGTAATCCTTACTCAGGCCATTCAGCTGCACATTCTTGGCGGCAGCAAACATCCCGTTCCCGCAGATGACAAATCCCTTGTGCGTTTCCACGATGACCAAAAGCGTCTGAAATTCATAATCTCTTCCCCTGCCATATTATATATAGAGGCAGAAGACAACTATGTACATATCGTTCACCTTGACAACGGCAGGGTGAAGGACTTCACACTGCGCTCCTCCATGAGGGCGTTGGAAGAGACTCTCACCAAACATGGTCTGGTACGCTGCCACAGGTCCTATTTTGTGAATGCAGACCACGTTGAACTTGTAAGGAAGGACATCAACGGCTACGCCCTTGCAAAACTTGACAGGGACGGCCTGGATCCTGTACCGGTTTCAAAAAAGTACTACGATTCCCTGTCGGCCTTATTGTAAATCATTTTAAAAATAGTTATATTTGAAAGTTAAAACTGAGTAATTATTAACATCTAATATTAAAGCAATGACTAAAACCAAGCAAAGCAGCAATCTTGTAGCTATCATCACAATGTGCTTCATCTTTGCTATGATTTCCTTCGTCACCAACATGGCGGCTCCGTTCGGCAACATCTGGAAAGGCCAGTACAGCTGGGCCGGCATGATGGGTAACATGATGAACTTTGCCGCATACCTGTTCATGGGTATCCCCGCCGGCAAGATGCTCCTCAAGGTTGGTTATAAGAAAACCACCCTCATAGCACTTGCAACAGGTTTTGCAGGCATGGTGGTCCAGTGGCTGTCCAGCCTTTCAGCATTTGGCAATATCGCCATTTACGTATATTTGCTGGGCGCTTTCATCTGCGGCTTCTGCGTGTGCATGCTCAACACCGTGGTCAACCCCATGCTCACCATCCTCGGCGGCGGCGGTAACAAAGGCAACCAGTACATCCAGATCGGCGGCACCCTCAATTCCCTCACGGGAACCCTTACACCGCTGCTTATCGGCATACTCATCGGCACTGTAACAGATAAAACCGCAATGTCAGACGTTGCTCCCCTTCTGTTCATCGCCATGGGCGTATTCGCCGTTGCATTCATCATAATCTCCTTCCTCCGTATTCCGGAGCCCGCTCAGGAGCGCAAGACAACCGTTTATGAGCACAGCGCATGGAATTTCCGCCACTTTGTGCTTGGCGCAATCGCCATCTTCTTCTATGTGGGTATTGAGATCGGCATCCCCGCACAGGTAAACTTCTTCCTCTCGGATGCCTCTGAAAAAGGCGCCGGAATCCTCACAAACGGTGCGGCCATCGGTGGTGCAATTGCAGCAATGTACTGGCTCATGATGCTTGTGGGCCGTTTTGCCAGTACCCTTATTTCCGGGAAGGTAAGCCCCCGCACCCAGATGACGGTTGTTAGCACTGTGGCCATCATCCTGGTCCTCTGCGCCATATTCTGTTCCTGGTGCTGTGCGGCCTTTGCACATCCATCATGTGGGGCGTTATCTTCAACCTCGCCGTTGAAGGCCTGGGCAAATACACGGAAGCCGCTTCCGGTATCTTCATGATGCTGGTTGTGGGCGGCGGCATCATGCCTCTCATCCAGGAATACCTGGCAAAGGGACTGGGCTACATGAACAGCTACTGGCTGGTTGCCGCAATGCTTGGCTACCTCCTCTTCTATGCCCTCATCGGCTCCAAAAACGTTAACAAGGATATTCCCGTAGACTAATATAGTTATGGCTAAAGACTTAGTAATTGGCATTGATATCGGAGGCCAAACCTCCAAATGCGGCATCGTAGATGCCCGCGGTACAGTTCTGGCACAGACTGTCATCCGCTCCGACAACCACACAACAGCAGAGCCTTTCATCGCAGAACTGGCAGAGGCCCTCAACCGTATCATCGCAGAGGCCGGCGCAGAGGACCGTATCCGCGGAATTGGTGTAGGCGCCCCTAATGGCAACTACTACACCGGAACCATCGAATGCGCTCCAAACCTTGCTTGGGCCCATGACAGGGTGGAATTTGCAAAACTCCTCTCGGAGCAGATGAACGGAATTCCCGTTTCCCTTACCAACGATGCAAACGCCGCCGCCGTGGGTGAAATGACTTACGGCGCCGCCCGAGGCATGAAGAATTTCATCATGATTACCCTTGGAACCGGCGTAGGTTCAGGTATCGTGATTGACGGTAACGTGGTTTATGGCCACGACGGCTTTGCCGGAGAGCTTGGCCACACCACCGCAGTGCGTCACAACGGCCGCCAGTGCAACTGCGGCAAAACCGGTTGCCTGGAGGCTTACTGCAGCGCTATCGGCGTAGCCCGCACCGCACGTGAATGGCTGGAAATGAGTGATGAACCCTCAGAACTCCGTTCCCTGGACAAGATTACTTCCAAGGACGTGTATGAGGCCGCCCAGGACGGTGACAAGCTTGCCCTGAAGGTGTTTGAGTTCACCGGCCGCATTCTTGGTGAGAAGTTCGCAGATTTCATTGCCTTCTCCGCTCCTGAAGCAATTGTGCTGTTTGGAGGCCTGGCCCGCGCAAAGGAATTCCTGCGTGAACCTATCCAGAAAGCGATGGATGAAAACGTACTTCCCCTTTGGAGGGGAAAAGTCAAGATTGTATTCTCTCAGCTTAAGGAATCTGATGCCGCCATCCTTGGCGCAAGTGCCCTGGCATGGGAGCTTTAATCTCATCCTTTTTCACACAAAAAAAAACAGCGCCCCGCTTTTGCAGGGCGCTGAATTTTTACATAGTTTGAATATTACTCAACGGTAGCTGTACCGGCGTTGAAGTCAAGAGTAATCTTCTTGCCGGCCTCAATCTGACGACGAGCCTGGTCACCGCCAGCGCCACGATAAGCAATCTTACCGTCTTCGAAGAAGATGAACTCAGTCTTCCACCAGTCAATCCAGCCGTTAGGAGTGGTAACGCCATCAATAGGTGCGGAAGGTTTAACCTTAGAAGCAATGCGAAGTTCGCCTGCGGCATCAGTTGTGATTTCCATCTTCTGACCATTGACAGTAAACTTCTTGGCGGAATCGAAATCCCATCCACCGGGTGAGAAGACTACATCACCAAGGCCATATACTTCGGTAGGGAGAATCTGAACTGTTTTCTCATTGCCATCAATAAAGATTGTGTAGAAGCCATCGGCGTCAACTTTGCAGTTTTGGCCGGGGAAATCTCCACTCCACTCTTTCTTGGCGCAGAACTTGAATTCCTTACTGGCGTCGAACCAACGGGTGCACCAGAACAGACCAGGAGCAGAAGGAATACCCTGAAGTTCTACGATACCTTCAGAATTCCAATCCCAGGAGTCACCACCCCACTGGGCACCATTCATATACATGGTTTCAGGAGCAGTAATTTCAATTTTTTCAGTCTGCGTGATCTCATATTCGAAACTCTTGTTGAAGTCACCCTGAGCGAGTTTGAAGGTAAGAGTAATATCATATTTACCAGCCTCGGCAACTACGATATCATTATCTGCCGCAAGACCAAGACCGCTGCCGGTCTCACCAAGAGAAGTTTCGGCCTTAACCTTACCGGCATCGTCAAGAGTAACTTTCCAATAGCCACCGGTAGCGAACTTGAACTTGGCGTTATTGTTGTTTAAGACCTGATCCTTCAGTGTAAAGGTGGTACCTGCATTTGAGAAAGAAGAAACTTCACCTTTGGTAAAGCCCCAACCATTCATTTCACCACGAACACCAAATTCGCTGGCGTCAAGCAGAAGAATCTGGGCTTCCTTGAGGTCACCGGCCTTATTGATATCAAGGACAATGTGATAGAGGCCGGTCTTTGCAACCTTCATCGCAATAGGAGAGTCTCCAATCACAAGCTTTCCCTTAAGGACCTTCTCAGGATTCTCAGTGTAGGCTTCTTCCTCAGGAGTAACAAACTCCTTAAGATCGGCGCTGTAGTAGGTAAGCTTTCCACCGTCGCTATATGCAAGATAGAATTCCTTTCCTCCTTCAAGAACGATGTACTTTTCAAACATACCGTCACGCTTGGGCTTACCTTCTGCGGCCTCGTTGACACCTGCGGTCATAACGCACTCAGGCTTGATATCCTGAGAACCGGTCGCTTCACCAGCCACATAAAAACCATCAACTGTCACCTTTGACCAGTCAATGTCGCTGCCGCCACCATTATTGCCAGGTTTCTGACAAGAAACAGCAAAAACTGCTACAGCAGCAATGAAAAATGCTAAAAGTTTTTTCATGATTAATTGTTTGATTAATAAATTAATGGATTAATAGTATTACGGTTTTAGGTTTTACATCTGAGGATATCCGGGATTCTGGGTCCAGACAGCGTTCCCGTTTTCATCCCTCACAGATTTTTCAAGGATCTTATAAGGGATAGGGAACCAATTACGCCAGGTATCGGTTGCGGTAACAAAGTCTACATAATTCTGGTCGCTGAACTTCCCAAAACGGATAAGGTCACGGCGACGCATGTTCTCCCAGGCGAATTCACGGCCGCGTTCATCCAGGATACCATCCAGGGAAAGAGCCTGAGGATATGCGGCAGTATATGCGGCTGCGGGATCAGCATCATAGGCGAATGCGCGCTTCCTGAGGGTGACGAAGTCCGGAGTATTGAAACCTGAAGTGCCGGCCCCGCCTCTGAGGATTGCTTCCTCCTTCATCCAAAGGACATCGGCATAACGGAAGAGAACAAAGTCATTCTCCGAATATTTGTACTTACCGGTTTTGTCAACCTCATACTTTATGCAACGGGCGCCTTCAAGGTCTGAGGCTTCTGTAAGGGAGGATACTTCCTTAACAATGACCGCATCCGACTTGTCCTCATCCTTATCCTTGCAAAGTTTACCTTCTGCGTCATAGATTGGACCGAGGAACCAGCCCCACTGCCTGGTATTGTTTGTACCTTTGCCCTCATTGCCCGGGCCGCGGACATCTGTTCCGGCAAACCTGTCAATAAAGCCAGGACGTGCGCAGAAGCCATTCCAAGGAGTTTCCAGCAGCCCATAGGTCTTCTGGTGATTGTAGTTGAGGGTAAGGAGGGATATACGGAGCTTGTTAAGCATCATGCCGTCTGCTCCGGCGCGCTCGTCAATGTTTGCCACACCGTTCTCAACGATCACAAAGATATTTTCCTTGGACGTGGTGTTGTCAATCTTAAAGTTGTTGAAGTAATCAGGTTCTATGCTGTATGAACCGGCATCGATGACAGCATCGCAGCAGCGGACACAGTTTGTATAGAAATCCTGCTCAGATGAGATTGCTGTGGTGAAACTGTTTGTAAGTTTGATGTTGGCCGGGGTGCAACCAAAAGAAGGGGCATTAAGGTAGAGGCGGGCAAGAAGGGCGTAAGCAAAGCCCTGAGTTGCACGGCCGTAGTTGATTGCACGTGATGTCTCATCCTTGACCACGGGGAGATTGGGCGCGTTTTTCTCAAGGCAGTCCACAAGGTGCGACCACACATCCTGAGGCTCCATAAGGGGATCGCTGGCACGGTCTACGAATTCCTCAAGATAAGGAATACGGCCGAAACAGTCGAACAGCATATAATAGTAGTAGGAGCGCATTGTCTCAAGCTCACCCACATACTGAGCATAGGTTACATCTGACATGGATGACTTGTTGTTCTCCAGTGTCCTGAGAAGCTTGTTGCAAAGTACTGCACCGGAAATGGTGGTGTTCCAGATATTGCGGAATGCTCCGCCCATCTCGTTCCAATTATGAGTATTGAGGTTACGCCAGTATCCGCCATCGGCCCAGTCCTTATCCGGCATACGGGTAGGGCACAGACCTTCATCGGCAGTAAGGGTAACTACTCCCCAATAACCCCAGTGGTCATGCAGCCACTTTACATCGGCATAACACTGACCTACAAGAAGGGCTACGTTTTCCTCCTTGGTCATCAGGTCCTTGGTGGTAGGGTTGCCATAGTTGACCTCTTCCAGCATCTTGTTGCAGGAGGAGAATACAGAAAGTGCGGTGACAACGCTTGCGATTAATATGATTATCTTTTTCATGACTTTCCGGAATTACTTGAGTGTGAGGTTAAGACCAACGAGGAAAGTTGCCACGGGAGGATAGAAAGAGCAGTAGTCTATACCGCCGTTCCATACGGAAGTGGTGTTGACTTCCGGATCCTGACCGCTGTAAGAAGTGATGGTAAGAAGGTTCTGGCCTGTTGCATAAATGCGCAGGGACCGCATGTACTTATTCTCCTTGAGAGGGATGTTGTACCCAACGGTGAGGTTGTCCAGTTTGAGATAAGTACCGCTCTCCAGATAGTAGTCAGAGAACTGGGCCTTCTGGGTAAGGGTGGTATTTGCACCATTGACATCCTTCATGAAGACGTTCTTGTTATTGGCGCTCATGGGACCGTATGCCCAGCGGGTCACGTTGAGGATCTTGTTACCCACAACACCGCGGAGGAACATTGTGAAATCCCAGTTCTTCCAACGGACGGTGTTGTTCCATCCGAATGTAAACATAGGCTGTGCACTGCCAAGGGCCTGACGGTCGTTTTCAACTGCGGTAGCTTCATCGCAGTAACGGACAACTCCGTCTCCCTGATCGGGCTTCAGGTACGTCCAGATACCGGTATTAGGATTGATCCCAAAGAACTTGTAACCGTAAAAAGTACCTACAGCCTGTCCCTCCACAAGGATCTGGGTATCCGTGTTCATGATACCGTTTTCACCTACGCCGCCAGAGGTGGTCTCCGTGTAGTTGAAGCCCATGGCGGGATCACTGAGGGAGGTAATCTTGTTGCGGTTGAAAGAGAGGGTGGGAGTGGTTACCCAGGTGAAATCCCTGGTCTGGACCGGAATGTAGCTTATGTTCAGTTCTACTCCGTAGCTGTCCATCTTACCGGCGTTTGCAAGCAGTGTGGTATACTGATAAGGGGGAGTAGGAACCTCATAGTCCCAAAGGAGGTCCTTGGTGTGACGGTAGTACACATCCAGGCTGCCATAGAGCCTGTCCTTGAACAGCGAATAGTCAATACCAAGGTTGTACTCGTATTTCTTTTCCCAACGGATATCGGGGTTAACGTTCTGACTCACGGTATAGGTATAAACATAAGCACCGTTGTACCAGAATGTACCGCCGTTGGAAAGGAGCTCGACAGAACGGAGGTCACTGCCAAGGTCATTACCGGTGACACCGAAACCGGCACGTACCTTGAGATCGTCCACCCATGCAGCTTTCTTCATAAAGTCTTCACCGCTCACGCGCCAACCTAGGCTCACGGCCGGGAAGAGGCCCCACTTGTGATTTGCGCCGAAACGAGAGGACCCTTCACGGCGGAGGGAGGCAGATGCAAGGTATTTCTCCTTATAATTATAATTGACACGCGCGAACTGTGCGATCAGAGTATGGGAATTACGGTTGGAGCCCATGTTCATGAACTGCTTGGTAGCATCACCGTCACCCATCTTGTAATACTTCATCACGTCTGCAGCGGCAAAACCCTTATTTTCCAAAGAAGACTCGTCGTAGAAGAAGTTCTGATAGGAAACGCCGGCAACGGCCGCAATGCTATGACCGTTGAAAGAGCGGTTCCAGTCTGCGGTGATTTCAAACAGCTTGTTGAAATTGTTGTTGTTGGAACGGCCAGCCTTCTCTGAGCCTGTTGCATCAGTGTTGATTATGCTGTTGTACCAGAAGGAAGCGTTGTCTCCCTCTTCCAAAGCAGCGAAACCGCTCACCTTGAGGCCCTGTACCGGCTTGATATTTACCGTAGCCTTCACGCTGCCGCGGAAATAATTGCCACTACTATAGGATTCTTTCTGATTCATATTCTCAACGGGATTGGTGAATCCGGTTTCGTCGGAACGCCAGAAATAACCGTTGGGAGAAGTTTCATCATATACCGGATATGTAGGGTTGAGCAGAGCCGCGTTTTTGAAATCTCCACAGAAATAGTCGTTGCGATAATGCATATAGGAGAGATCATACTGGAGGTCAAGCCAGCCGTCAAGGGCCTTCTGACCAGCGGCAATCTTTGCCATGATCTCATTACGGTTGGTAGTCCTTGCAATACCTTCAGCATTCTTGTAACTGAGGGATGCACGGTAGTTGAACTTGCCTGAAGCTCCTACGATTGCCACATTGTGATTGTGGGCAATTGCGGCGGGACGGCACACCTGGGCCAGCCAGTCTGTGTTGTAAGTCTCACCGCCAGGACCGGTATAGACATTGCCTGCGGCCAGGCCGCCGGAAAGTTCCTTAAGGCTGCGGAACTGTTCTGCGGTTGCCATGCCGGTGCTGCGGTTACGTACTGAAAGGGAGGCATAACCGGAATACTCCACGTGGAGGGAAGGGGTGTCAGAGAAAGCATCTCCCCTCTTGGTAGTGATGATAATTACGCCGTTAGTACCGCGGGTACCGTAGATAGCAGCAGCCGAGCCATCCTTCAGAACGTCCATTGAGGCAATTTCATCCGGGGATATATTGTCTATGTTGGACACCGGGACACCGTCTACTATGAACAGAGGACTGGTACCAGTACCCTTATCCAGGGTTGAGAAACCGCGGATCTGGATGTTATATCCGGTAGAAGTAGGGTCTGATGTGGTTTTGATGATGTTCAGACCGGCAACCTTACCCTGGAGAAGTCCCATGGGGTTGGTCTTGACGCCGGCATTGAAATCTTCTGCCTTCATAGAGGCAACGGCGCCGGTAACTTCCTTCTTTTTCTGGGAGCCGTAACCGATTACAACTACGTCGTCCAGGAAGACGGCGTCCTCTGCCAGATTGATGAGGGCAGGGACTTCGGATGCCTTGAATGTCTTGGTCGCATAGCCGATGCAGCTGAATTCAACCATGGCATCTGCACTGGAAACGGTGAGGACGAAGTCTCCGTCAAGTCCGGTGGAGACACCGTTGGTGGTGCCTGCCTCCAGCACCGTGGCTCCGATTATGGGGCCAAGGGCGTCTTCCACCACACCTTTAACCTGGTACTTGCCCTGGGCAAATACGGTAGCGCAGGCCATTGAAAGCACTGCGATTGCGGTTAAAATCCTTTTCATTAGTGTGATTTATTGGTTAATTTATTTGGTTTTGATAAAATGTACGGAGAGGGCACCAAGCACCAGGAACACGCCGGCGGTAAGGAGCATTGCGGGCTGGGATCCTACCAGGGAAATCACTGCACCGCCGGTTGCCGCCGCCACAATCTGGGGCAGGCAGATGGTGCAGTTGAAAAGGCCAAGGTAGCTGCCCATATAGGGGCTTCCCTCCAGGGCGTTGGTGAGGAGGGTGAAGGGCAGGGCAAGCATAGCGGCCCAGGCGAAGCCGATGAGGAAGTAACTTCCGAAGAGCACCCACTGATTGTGGACGAACATGATGGAAGCAAAGCCCACGGCGCCAAGAAGGAGGCTCACCACATAGGAGAGTTTGATGCTCCTGAAGCGGGGAAGGATGGCGGCCCACACAAGGGAACCAACGGCCTGGACGGCGAACACAACGCCCACCCAGTTGCCTGCGGCCTGGAAGCCTTCCGTTGCAGCTGCACCGGCCGATGCCATATCCACGCCCCAGCAGTTTGCCGCGATTGCGCCGTTACTGTAAGTCCACATGTAGAGGAAGGCGCTCCATGAGAAGAACTGTACAAGACCAACGGTCCAGAAGGTCCCCGGGGCTTTGAAAAGAAGCTTCACAAGGCCCTCCGACGCCCGGTCGGGGCCGGGCGTGACGTTTTTCCCGTCATTGCCGGCCTGACCGGCAATCTCAATTCCGTGAAATTCCGCGTACTCCTTGGGAGGCATTTCCTTAACGCGTGCGAACGTGTACACTACGCAAAGTATAAGGATGGCGGCGCCGATGTAAAAGCTCCACACCACAGACGGAGGGATGACGCCTTCGGGGGCGGCGTTTGCAAGGCCGATCCAGGTGAAGAAGATGGGGAAAAGGTATCCCACAAGGGAGCCGGCGTTGCAAAGGAAGCTCTGGATGGAGTAGGCCTGGGTCTTCTGTTTCTCGTTTACCATGTCTCCAACCATCATCTTGAACGGCTGCATTGCCATATTGATGGAGGTGTCAAGGAAAATAAGGGAGAAAAGGCCGAACCACATGGCCATGTTGAGGCCCAGGAACAGGCGGGCCGGGAAATTGAATGAACCGGCGTTTGGCAGAAGCAGCATTACGGCCACCGCGATGATTGCGCCCACGATGAGGTAGGGCTTGCGGCGGCCCATGCGGTTCCAGGTGCGGTCACTGTATTTTCCAACGAGGGGCTGGACTATCATCCCCATCAGTGGGGGAAGAATCCAGAAGAAACTCAGTTGATGAGGATCTGCGCCAAGTGTGGCGAAGATACGGCTGATATTGGCGCTCTGAAGGGCGTATGCAATCTGCACCCCGAAAAAGCCAAAGCTCAGGTCCACCAGCTGGCGGAATGTCAAATCACGTTTTGAAGACATAACAGTTATCAGTTTTAGCCATATTTTGACAACTGCAAAATTAGCATTTATAATTTATTATAAACCATTACGGGTACCACCTATTTCCCCGAATGGATATAATTTTGCGACGAACGGATTTTTCACTACCTTAGCGGCATGAAAAAGATATCCACGCCCTGGATTATCCACAGCTTTGCGCTGCTTCATGCGCTGGCCACAATATCCTGCACCCTCCTTGGCGTGAAGGACAGCCTGCTGCTTACCATCCTCACCATGACCATGACCATCCTTATCTGCTACAAGGAAAAACTCACGGTAGAAATCACAGTGGCGTCCATCGTGCTGGTAAACATCCTGGGATTCCTTCTGGGAAACCTTGCCGCGCTGTTTGTCTTTGACCAGTTCCCTCCAGTATGGCAGCATTCCCTCTCCACTCTCATAGTCACGGAACTTATTGGCTGGGGGCTGTACGGGTTTGCAAACATTTTTCAGAAAGAGGGATCGGCAGAATATGAAAGGGCCCAGTCCTGGGAAAAGCACAAGATACTGCTCATCAGCGTAATTGCCATAATCCTGGGACTCCGTTTCTATCTTACAGACACTTATACCGGCAACATTTTCAAGGACTCCATAGTGGTGAGCCTCCTTGTTGTTGCAACAGTCCTTGCATTCGCGTATATGGTCACGGTAGCCATCCGCATGCAAAGGGAAGCAACCCGCCAGAGAACCAGACGCCACCAGGCGGAATTCCGGTATATGACCTTAAAGCACCAGGTAAATCCGCACTTTCTGTTCAACAGCCTCAACGTGCTGGATTCAATAGTTCAGGACGGAAATATGGAGGAGGCCAGCGCATACATCCATAAGATGGCCACAGTGTACCGCTACCTTATGAAACAGGAAGGAGAAAGGCTGGTTCCCATAGAGGAGGAGATAGATTTCGCACGCATTTACAAGGAACTGATTCATATCCGCTTCCCGGAAGGTCTCATCTTCATAGACCACGGCATCCCGGACAATCCTCCGCACGGATTCATAGTCCCCTGCACGCTTCAGCTTCTGCTGGAAAATGCCATCAAGCACAACGCCTTCTCAGCGTCAGACCCTCTCACCATAGAGTTATCTACGGACGGGAAAAGCATTTCCCTGAGTAATACCCTCCGGCCCAAGGCCTACACAAGGCCCTCAACCGGTATCGGCCTGCAGTATATCAGGAACCAGTACCGTGACATTGCAGGAGCTGAGATAGACGTGAAAAAGACAGACAGTCATTTCAAGGTTACCCTGCCTATTTTGCTTAATCCCAATTTATCCGTAACTTTGCAGAAAGAGAACAACGCCTATGAGAGCGCTTATAATTGAAGACGAGGCCCGGGCCCGCGAACACATGAAAAAACTTCTGTCACAGCACTTTCCGGCTGCGCAGGTTGCCGGAGCGGTGGGCTCGGTGCAGAATGCAGTTCAGTGGCTTATGGAAAATCCTGATCCTGACGTAATCTTCATGGACGTGGAACTGAGTGACGGTATCAGCTTTGACATATTCAACAAGGTGGAAATTAACTCCCCCGTTATTGTCACAACCGCCTATGACCAGTACGCCGTCCAGGCGTTCGAGGTCAATGCAGTGGACTATCTGCTCAAGCCCATCGAGATAAAGGACCTCCAGCGTGCAATGGCGCGCATCGTTTCCGGTGAGGCCAAGGCTCCGTCGGCCGATGCTGTCCGTAGCCTCATGGACCAGGCCCGGAAGGAAAAGTTCCTCATACGCCTCAACGACCGCATAGTTCCGGTCAGGGTTGCCGATATCGCATACTTCTATTCAGAAGACAAAAACACGTATATGGTCACTGTAAACGGCACTTCATATGTGCTGGACGACAGCCTTGACGCCCTTGTGGAAACCCTGGACCCCGAGTCCTTCTTCCGTATTTCCCGCAGCTGCATCATGGCGGAAAAAACCATAGACAGCGTGTCCAAACTCATGGGAGGCCGTCTCCGCATCACCCTGCATCCCGGCATTGCCGCCCTCACTGATTTTACTGTTTCGCGCGCCCGCGTGGACGGCTTTATGAAGTGGCTGGAGCAATAACGGGTGGCAGCTAACACCCTTATTATCAGTTAATTGTGGGATTCTTTGGGAAAACAGGTTTTCCCAAAGAATCTTGTAAATAGCTGCACACCAATGATTTAACTGCCACCCGCACCGCTTCCATATCTTATCTTTGCGATATGGAAAAACTATTATATGCAATTATCACAGAGGACGGGAGTGTCCAGGTGATGACAGATTATGAATCGGAGGAAGCGGCATCAGGAAAAAGAGCCGTAATCGACAGGAACAGTTCCCTTTTCCAAGGCATTGTGAGCGCCCTGAAGGATGCGCGTCCGGAGTGCCTGTACGTAATCCAGCTGCTGGAGGCGGCACGGCGTGAGGCAAGGCTGGACAGCGCGCACATTCACCCGGAACTTGAGGCGGCGCTTTTGCAGTGGAGAAGGAAAATGGTGGCGGAAACAGGGTATTCCGCTTTCATCATCCTCTCCCAGAGGGTACTATTAAGGATTGCAGATTCTGCGCCACGGACAAAAGAGGAACTGCTGGCAATACCGGGATTCGGCCCCGGGAAATTTGCCAGCTACGGAAAGGAAATCCTGGAAGTGATAAAGGCTGTCAATCCAGCTTGAGAACGGCCATGAAGGCGCTCTGGGGCACCTGTACGGTTCCTATCTGACGCATACGCTTCTTGCCTTCCTTCTGCTTTTCAAGGAGCTTGCGCTTACGGGTAACATCACCGCCGTAGCACTTTGCCGTAACGTCCTTTCGCACCTGGCGCACGGTTTCGCGGGCAATGATCTTGGCCCCTATTGCGGCCTGGACGGCTATGTCAAACTGCTGGCGGGGAATGAGGTCCTTGAGCTTGAGGCAAATCTTGCGGCCAAAATCATAGGCGTGGTTCTCGTGGATAAGGGTGGAAAGGGCATCGGCAGGATCTCCGTTGAGGAGGATATCCAGTTTCACAAGGCGGGCCGGACGGAAGTCCGTGACGTGGTAGTCAAATGAGGCATAACCCTTTGAGATGGACTTGAGTTTGTCGTAGAAGTCAAAGACCACTTCTGAAAGCGGAAGGTCGTAGTTCAGTTCCACGCGGTCCGTGGTGATATAATGCTGGCCAATCAGAGTGCCCCTCTTATCCATGCACAGTTTCATTATGGGACCGTAGAAATCGGCCTTGGTGATGATCTGGGCGCGGATATAGGGCTCTTCAATGTGGTCTACAATTGACGGTGCAGGAAGGCCGGAAGGGTTGTGCACGTCCACAACCTCTCCCTTGGTGGTGTACACCTTGTAGGAAACGTTGGGGACGGTGGTGATTACATCCATGTTGAACTCCCTGAACAGGCGTTCCTGCACAATTTCAAGGTGCAGGAGGCCCAGGAAGCCACAGCGGAAACCAAAGCCAAGGGCAAGGGAACTTTCCGGCTCATAGGTGAAGGAGGCGTCGTTGAGCTGGAACTTCTCCAGAGTGGCCCTGAGCTCTTCAAACTTGGAGGCATCTACTGGGTAGAGGCCGGCGAAAACCATGGGCTTAACCTCCTCAAAACCTGCTATGGCCTCCTTGCAGGGCTGCTCAACGTGGGTGATGGTGTCTCCCACCTTCACCTCTACGGCCGCTTTGATGCCGGTGATGATGTAACCAACGTCTCCGGCCTTCACTTCCCCCGTGGGGTTGAGTTTGAGTTTGAGGTTGCCAACTTCTTCGGCCTCATACTCGTTGCCGGTAGAGAAGAATTTCACTTTGTCGCCGGTTTTGAGGGAGCCGTTCACCACCTTGAAATACGCTATGATGCCGCGGAACTGATTAAAGACGGAGTCAAAGATGAGGGCCTGGAGAGGTTCTTCCGGGTCACCTTTTGGCGCGGGAATCTTGTCCACGATGGCATCCAGTACTGCCTGGACGCCTTCTCCCGTACGGGCACTTACCCTGAGGACATCCCCCGGATCACAGCCAAGAAGGTCACATATCTGATCCTCCACAACCTCCGGCTGGGCGCTGTCCATGTCAATCTTATTGAGGACCGGAATAATCTCCAGAGAGTGGTCTATGGCCTGGTACAGGTTGGAGATAGTCTGGGCCTGGATGCCCTGTGAGGCATCCACCACAAGGAGCGCGCCCTCGCAGGACGCGATGGAACGGGACACCTCATAGGAGAAGTCCACGTGACCGGGAGTGTCAATGAGGTTGAGCCTGTAGGTTTCACCGCCCCTCACGTAATCCATCTGGATAGCATGGCTCTTGATGGTGATGCCTTTCTCACGTTCCAGGTCCATGTCGTCCAGCACTTGATTCTCCATTTCACGGGCGCTGAGGGTTTGGGTAAGCTCCAGCAATCTATCGGCAAGAGTTGACTTGCCGTGGTCTATATGGGCAATTATGCAGAAGTTGCGGATATTCTTCATAGGGCGCAGCTTTCATCCTGGCAGAGTTCCTGCCCGGGTTTTTTCAGTGTTACGGCGCCGCCAAGCGCCCCTGCAATCTTTTCAATCATGACTGTTCCCAGCACCACCTTGCCGTTTTCATCCAGAAGATAAAGGGAAGGAATCCACTTCACGCCAAAAGAATCGGCCACCTTGGATTCCTTCTTCCCTGCGGGGTCAAAGAGCTGCACACCCGGAAGATAATTCTCATCCACGTATGTCTGGAGCGCCTCCAGTGTACGGTCAAAAGACACGGACACAAAGGCCACCTTCTCCGGGTCTGCTGCAGCGTTCAGGGCCTTGAGTTGAGGGACCTCGGCCCTGCAGTCCGGACACCACGATGCCCAGAACACCAGCACCACCTGCCTTCCGCGGAAACTACTGAGAGTCACGGGCTTGCCATTAATATCATTGAGGGTAAAATCCGGAGCCTGCACTCCAGGCTTCAGAAGATCCACGGCATACTCAGCGTCCAAATCCTGCGCCGCCGTCCCAAAGAAAGGCAGCATGGCGGCTATAATTGCGATAAGTCTTTTCATATCATCCAATTGAATCGTCAAAAATACGCATTTTGGGGCACTTTTGCAAAAATCCTTCCCTCCCCAGGCTCTCAGGGCCGTCCGATAAGCACACAAATCGGCCTTTCTCGTGCTCATCACTGGCAATACGGGGCCGATAAGCACAATTTCGGCATTACCACGTGCTCATCACCTGCCAAACAGGGCCGATAAGCACAATTTCGGCATTATCTCGTGCTCGTTGCGGCAATTCCCTATTAACAAAAAACGTACACCAAACGATTTACTTTTTTTGTTGTATCACGTCATTCGTCCCTATATAGCGATTTTCGTCACATTTTTACGTTTCACGTGATGATATCGGGAAAATAGCATTACATTGCGAAAAAACGATATGGGATTCTATGGCGAGTCACCCGCAGAGATAGCCTTCAGGGAAAGCGGGCCTTTTTATCATCTTTACACAAAGGCACTGGAGACCGATGTTTTCTTTGAATCCGACGAGGAAAGAAAGATTGCAGTGAATTACCTGGCAATAGCAATCAGCGTCAGTAATTGCAAACTACTGGCGTATGCCATAATGACCAACCACTTCCACTTTATTCTGGAAGGCCGGAAAGAAGATGTTATGGACTTTTTTGCCAGGTTCAGTGCTATGATGGACAATTACTTCTGCTATCACGGGAAGGGTACCATCATGAGACAGGCTGCGCCCGGCCTTACCGCCATCAACAACCTCACTCAACTCAGGACGGAAATTGCATATGTATTACGCAATCCCTTTGTGGTTATGCCTGAGGTGAATGTGTTTGCCTATCCATGGACCAGCGGTTTTCTGTATTTCAATCCTCTGTTGGAGTGCAAAGGCGTATCGGCCTCTACCCTATCTGTAAGGGCTCTCCGGAAGATTACCAAATCAAGGATTATCACTGAGATCGACCCCACCATTTGTATTTCCGACGGTGTCGCCCAGGCGTGGAGTTTTGTGGAGTTCCGGCGTGTTGAGCAGTTCTATGACAATGCCCGTCAGTTCATCTTCAGCATTGTTCGGAATGTCGAAAGCCAAGTAGAAACCTCTATTCGATACGGTGAAGTGCCTGTCCTTTGTGACGAGGAACTCATCCCAAAGATTTATCAACTCTGCCGGGATAGGTTTCGGGCCGATTCCCTGTCCTCCCTTGACAGCCGTAGCAAGAAACAGCTGGCGGTTATAGTCAAGAATACTTACCACTCATCCAACAAGCAGATAGCCAGGCTTGTCAAACTCCCTATCGCCGATGTTAACTCCCTGTTCCCCCTGGCCGCCCCTTACAAGTAACCGTCACAGGCACAAAATCGGCATTACCTCGTGCTCATCACTGGCATTACGGGGCCGATAAGCACAATTTCGGCATTATATCGTGCTCATCACCTGCCAAACAGGGCCGATAAGCACAAAATCGGCATTACCACGTGCTTATCGCGAACAAAGGGCAATAATGTGCTTGATTCTCTAGAACAGGAAAACGCAAAAACCAACGCCCATAAGGATGCTGAGGAGGAAGGTGGACATCACAAGGAGCGGAAGCATGGGGTCCAGGGCCTTGCCGGAGCGGGCCCATACGCCGCGAAGATGAAGTACATAAAGCGGGAGCGTGAGGGTCCACATCCAGTGCCACCAGGACGGCCAGCACAGGAGACAATAGGCAGCCATAAAAGCCCACCCAAGGCCGATTAGCACACTCTGGTAGATCTTTGCCTTGCGCTCTCCAAGTTTTATGGCAATGGTTGTACGGGTGGCGCGGTCCGTTGCCATATCACGGATATTGTTCACATTGAGAACGCCAACGCTGAAGCATCCGATGCCGGCTGCGGGAAGGAGAAGTTTCCAATGAAGTCCAAGGCCTCGGGTACACACAAAATATGCCCCCAGCACTGCTACAAGGCCAAAAAACAGGAATACATAGATATCCCCTTTGGCCCTGTAACCGTAAGGATTATGGCCCAGGGTGTACTTCATTGCGCCTGCAATTGCCGCGGCGCCAAGAACCAGGACCATAATGGGGGTAAGGTCTGCAAGGGTACCAAACGCCCGCCATGTCATGGCCGTTCCAAGCGCTATGCAAAGGCCTACGAGCACTCCTATCAGCACCTTCATATCCTTTATGGTCATTCCGCCGCTTAGGAGGCTGTATTCCGGACCCTGACGTTCCGGGGTGTCGGTTCCGTGGAGTACGTCTCCAAGTTCATTGGAGAGGTTGGACAGGATCTGCAGGCAAACTGTTGTAAGTACAATGAGGATGGCAGTGAGAAGGTCCACCTTCCAGTCCGCCACCGCCAGGAGTATGCCAAGGAGCACCCCCGCCATGGAAAGCGGCAGGGTTCTGAGGCGCATGGATTTTATTGCAGCACTGAGTTTCATTTAAGGTTCAATGTGAGTATTCTTACACAAAGTTAGCATTTTTTTGGTAGACAAAATTTTCACTAACTTTGCGATATGATTATCAAGGCAAAAGACATAACAAAGTCATTCGGGACGCTCAAGGTCCTGAAAGGCGTTGATTTCCAGGCCGATGAGGCCGAGGTAGTGGCCATAATGGGAGCCTCCGGAGCCGGCAAATCAACTCTCCTTCAGATACTTGGAACACTGTCCACCCCTGACGGCGGCAGCCTTACCATAGACGGCACGGATGTGCTGAGGCTTGGCGCCAAAGCCCTGGCCGGTTTCAGGAACAGCCGTATAGGCTTTGTTTTCCAGGCCCATCACCTGCTGCCGGAATTCACGGCCCTTGAGAACGTGATGATTCCCGGCCTCATTGGCGGAAAAAGCAACCGTGAGGCACGTGGGAGGGCGGCAGACCTCCTTGAGACCGTAGGCCTTGGACACCGCCTGGACCACAAACCCTCTGAACTCTCCGGCGGAGAACTCTCACGTGTAGCCATTGCCCGCGCCCTCCAGATGAATCCCGCAATTGTGTTTGCCGATGAACCCACCGGCAACCTTGACACCCGTACCAAGGAGGAGATTCACGCCCTGTTCTTTGACCTCAGGAAACAGCTTGGCCAGACCTTTGTCATAGTTACCCATGATCCTGGCCTGGCCTCAATCTGTGACCGCACCTGCGTAATGCAGGACGGACTTATTATTTCCTCTTAAGAGCCTTCTTTGCAGCCTGAGCAATATGAGGAGCGTCAATTCCGTATGCCTGCATAAGGGCAGCAGGTGTACCGGACTGGCCAAATTTATCCTCGCCGTTGACAAACTCCACAGGTGTGGGCTTATTGAGAGCCAGAACACCGGCTATAGCCTCTCCAAGGCCACCAGCCATATTGTGCTCTTCCGCTACAACCACAGCGCCGGTCTTTGAGGCCGATTCAATGACTGCTTTCTCATCCAGGGGCTTTATGGTGGCAATGTCTATGACCTCAGCCTTGATTCCTTCCGCCTCAAGAGCATCTGCTGCAAGAAGGGCCTCCCAAACGGTATGGCCGGTTGCAAATATGGTGACATCCTTTCCTTCGTTCATCACGATAGCCTTTCCAATCTCAAAAGGCTGGTCTTCGGGGGTGAAGTTGGGAACGCTGGGACGGCCGAAACGAAGGTACACGGGGCCATTGTACTTTGCGGCTGCAATTGTAGCCTGGACTGTCTGGTTGAAGTCGCAGGGATTGAGCACAACCATTCCGGGAAGAGCCCTCATGAGGGCGACATCCTCCATTGTCTGGTGAGTTGCGCCATCCTCTCCAAGGGTAATACCCGCATGGGATGATGCAATCTTTACATTTGTGTTGCCGTATGCCACTTCCTGACGGATCTGGTCATATACGCGGCCCGTTACGAATTCTGCAAAAGAGCCTATGAAGGGGACCTTACCGGTAATGGCAAGGCCGGCGGCAGCACCAACCATGTTGGCCTCTGCAATACCGCACTGGATAAACCTCTCCGGGAATTCTGCAGCGAAGGCATCCATCTTGAGGGAGCCCTTTAGGTCTGCGGTAAGAGCCACAACATTACTATCGGCCTGACCGGCCTTGAGAAGACCCACGCCAAAACCGCTGCGGGTGTCTTTCTTTCCTGAGTCTTGGTACTTCATATTAAAAATCTCCTAGAGGGGTTTCACCTAATTGTCTCAGGGCATCTTCCAGCTGCTCCGGCTTGGGAACGCTGCCGTGCCACTTGTGGGTACCGGCCATAAAGTCTACGCCGTGGCCCATCTCCGTTTTCCAGAGAATCATGGTGGGCTTTCCGCTGCCCTTTCCTGCCTTGGCAAGTTCATAGGCCTTTTCAATAGCCTCAAAATCATGGCCATCGGCCACAATCACTCTCCAGCCCCATGCTTCCCACTTGGCGGCAAGGTCTCCTTCTCCGGCAACCTCTTCCACGGGGCCGTCAATCTGCTTGCCGTTCCAGTCTGTCATGGCAATGAGGTTGTCCAGTTTGTGGAAAACCGCAAACATGCCGGCTTCCCAGATCTGGCCTTCCTCCGACTCACCGTCTCCGCAGAGGCAGAAGACAAGGTTGTCATCCTTATCCAGTTTCTTTCCAAGGGCAAGGCCCGCTGCCGCGCTGAGTCCCTGGCCCAGGGAACCTGATGCCTGGAAAACGCCGGGAAGGCTTTTACGCACGGAAGGGTGGCCCTGAAGGCGGGTTCCCATCTGGCGGAAAGTTGAAAGTTCTTCTAGCGGGAAATAGCCTGCACGGGCAAGGACGGAATAATAAACCGGGGTCATGTGACCGGCAGAGAGGATAAACATGTCCTGTCCCTTGCCGTCACGGGTCCATGTGGCGGGATCCTGCTTCATCTGGTTGAAGTACAGGGCCGTCAGAAAGTCTGTGGAAGACATTGAACCGCCCGGATGGCCGGACTTTGCAAGGCAAACCATACGGAGGATATCCCTGCGTATCTGCGTTGCAACTGCTTTGAGTTCTTCGTTGTTTTTTTTCATATTGTAAATAAGCTGTTTACTTCAGGCCGAATGCAAAGATGCAGTGGCTGTGATAGGTTTCCCCGGGACGGAGCACAACCGAAGGCCACTGGGGCTTGTTGGGAGAATCCGGATAATGCTGGGTTTCCAGGCAGATTGCTGCGCGCTGGTTGTATACGACGCCGCCTTTGCCGGTAACTGTTCCATCAAGGAAATTGCCGGAATATACCTGAATGCCGGGTTCATCAGTATAAACCTTGAGGTCTATGCCGGTTTCAGGGCAATAGAGCTCACAGGCAACCTCAGAGATGTCACCTGCCGTATCCAGGCACCAGTTATGGTCATAGCCGTTGCCGTTTTTGATCTGCTGGCAGGGAGCGTCAATCTCATCTCCGATGCGCTTGGGCTGAGTGAAATCAAATGGAGTGCCTGCAACGGGGGCAATTTCCCCGGTGGTCATGAAAGTGCTGTCCACGGGGGTGAAATTGGACGCGTTTATATAAAGGACGTCATCCACGATGCTGTGGCCGGCGGGGTCTCCGGAGAGGTTGAAATAGGAGTGATTGGTCATGTTGATTACCGTGGGTTTGTCTGTAGTAGCCTCATAGGTAATGTCAATGGCGCAATCCGGGGTGAGAGTGTAGGTGACATAAGCCTCTACCGCTCCGGGGAAGTTGTTGTCTCCGTCGGGGGACTTCATAAGGAGCCTGAGATGGCTGGGGCCGGATTCTACAACCTCATAAAGCTGGTACTGCCAGCCGGTAGGGCCGCCGTGAAGGCAATGGCCGAAGTTGTTCTGGGGCAGCTGGGTTGTAACTCCGTCAATGGTAATCTGTCCCTGTTTGATGCGGTTTGCATACCTGCCGATAGCAGCGCCGAAGTCTGACTGGTTGTTCTCCGGATAGTAATCCTCTACCTTGTCAAAGCCAAGGACTACGTCACGCTTCACACCGTTTTTGTCAGGGAGCACTATGGACATGATTCGGCCGCCGTAGTTTGTGATTTTCACTTCCATTCCAGCCTCATTGCTGAGAGTGTAAATGGAAGGGGCGGTTTCCTTGGGAGTGCAGGCTGCAAGTACCAGCGCTGCTGCAAGAAGTATCTTTTTCATTGCTTGCAAACTATTTTTTCTGACGGACGGCGGCTTCCTCTACAGGGAGGCAGTCCGTGTAATTCTTGATCCAGGCATCGAAACCGGCGATGTCTTCCGGGGTGGGGGCGATCTCCGTACCGGTATTGGCTCCAAAGACCACCTTCTCCAGGTAATCGGCCAGGGATTTTCCCTCGCCTTTTACGCAGTAGGCGGCAAGGAGGGCAATGCCCCAGGCACCGCCTTCACCGGCGGTTTCCATAACGGAGATGGGCGTTCCCAGCGCAGCGGCAAGCACCCTCTGGCCCACTCCGGGGGTCTTGAAGAGGCCGCCGTGGCCGGTGATGCGGTCCACTTTCACCTTCTCTTCCTTGAAAAGGACGTCGTTGCCGATCTTAAGGACGCCAACCGATGCATAAAGATGGGCGCGCATGAAATTGGCCAGATTGAACTTGTCAAGGGCGTTGCGAACAAACAGGGGACGTCCTTCGGCAAGGCCGGTGACAGGTTCTCCGGAGAAGTAATTGTAGGACACAAGGCCGCCGCAGTCGGGGTCTCCCTTCAGGGCGTTGTTGTAGAGTTTACCAAAGACCTCATTCATATCCACGGGGATACCCAGAAGCTCCTGGTATTCCTTGAACAGGCCCACCCAGGCATTGAGGTCGCTGGTGCAGTTATTACAGTGTACCATGGCAACGGGAGAGCCATCAGGGGTGGTGACAATGTCAATTACCTCATGGGGTTTCTGAAGGTCCTTCTCCAGCACTATCATGGAGAAAGAGGACGTTCCGGCCGATACATTGCCGGTTCTTACCTTCACGGCGTTGGTGGCAACCATGCCGGTTCCGGCATCTCCCTCAGGAGGGCAGAACGGGACACCCGGTTTGAGGTGGCCGGAAATGTCAAGGTAACGGGCTCCGTCCTCGGTGAGTACACCGGCGTTTTCTCCGGCAAGAAGCACCTTGGGAAGGATGTCACGCAGTTTCCAGGGATAGCCCTTGGGGGCCACAAGGCGGTCAAACGCGGCAATGCGTTTCTCGTCAAAGTCTTTGGTCTTTGCGTCAATGGGCATCATGCCGGAGGCATCTCCCACGCCCAGCACCTTCTTTCCGGTGAGTTTCCAGTGGATATAACCCGCCAGGGTGGTGAAAAATACCACGTCCTTCACGTGGGGTTCACCGTCAAGGATGCACTGGTAAAGGTGTGAAAGGCTCCAGCGCAGCGGCATATTGAAGTTGAACAGGGCACTGAGTTCCTTTGCGGCGGCACCGGTGTTGGTGTTGCGCCAGGTACGGAAAGGAGCCAGGAGCTGATCTGCGCTGTTGAATGCCATGTATCCATGCATCATGGCGCTGATTCCAAGCCCGGCAAGGTTCACAATTTCCGTGTTGTAGTGCACGCGGACGTCCTCGCGGAGGGCAGAGTAGCACTTCTGGAGGCCGGTCCAGATGGCATCCAGGCTGTAAGTCCAGTAACCGCCTTCAAACTGGTTCTCCCACTCATGGCTGCCCTGGGCGATGGGAGTGTGGTTCTCATCAACGAGGACAGCCTTGATGCGGGTACTTCCGAATTCGATGCCCAGGATGGCTTTCCCGGCGTCGATGGTCTCTCTTACGTTCATTCTACTGGAGGGCTTTGTTCAGAAGGTAATAGACCTCGTTCATGCGGAGTTCGCGCTTGAACTTATGGATGGTTGTATCCTTGCCGATATGCAGGAATTCAATTCCGGTAATCTCTGCAAAGTCTCCCCAGTATTCTGCCGTGATGTCATAGCTGAATGCGGAGTGGTGGGTACCGCCGGCAAGAATCCATGCGCAGGCACCGATCTCGAAGGAAGGACGCGGGATCCACAGGGCCGATGCAACGGGCAGCTTGGGCATGGGTTTGGGCTGGATGCAGTCTACATCCTGAACAATTACGCGGAAGCGGTTTCCAAGGTCTACAAGGGTGGCCTTTGAGCCGGCGCCTATCTTGGATGTGAACACAAGACGGGCGGTGGGCTGCTTGCGGATGCCGATTCCAAGGAAGTGAACCTCCAGCTTGGGTTTGTCTATGGCAATCATAGGGCAAACCTCCAGCATGTGGCTCTGCAGGCAGGAGGACTTTTCACCTGCGAAATTCAGGGTGTAGTCTTCCAGGAAGGAGCAGCCGCCGGGAAGGCCCTGGGACATTACCCAAAGGGTGCGCTGCAGGCAGGCGGTCTTCCAGTCACCTTCTGCGCCGAAGCCGTAGCCTTCTGCCATAAGCCTCTGGCAGGCAAGGCCGGGGATCTGGTCGAAGCCCACAAAGTTAGGTGAGTTGACATCGGCGTCACCAAGGTCATCGAAATTGGTAGTGAAAGCGGTGGCACCATTGGCCTCCAGGATGCGGCGGAGTGCAATCTCTGCGCGTGCGGCGTTGCGAACCTTCTCCCAGTACACTTCGGGGCCGGTTTCGTCTATCTTAATGGTATAGAGTTGCTTGTATTCCTCTACAAGGGCGTCTGTCTCTTCCGGGGTAACCTTCTTCCAGTAGTCCATCAGGGAAGAAACCGGGCAGTAATCCACGTGGTAACCAAGCCTCTGCTCAAACTCCACGCGGTCTCCGTCCGTCACGGCCACGTTGTTCATGTTCATGCCGAACATGAGGCAGCGAACCTGGCGGGCATCGGCCAGGGCGGCGCTCACGCGGGCCCAGATGGCAATGCGGCGCTGGGCCTCGGGGTCTTTCCAATAACCCACAACCACCTTGCGGGGAACCCTCATACGGGCGCAGATGTGGCCGAATTCAATATCTCCGTGGGCGCTCTGGTTCAAGTTCATGAAATCCATGTCAATGCTGTCCCAGGGAATTTCAGCGTTGTACTGGGTATGGAAATGAAGCAGGGGCTTCTGAAGGGTCTGGAGACCCTTGATCCACATCTTGGCGGGAGAGAAGGTGTGCATCCAGGTGATAACACCCACGCAGGCGGGGGCGTCATTGGCTGCGCGCATGATATCTTCCACTTCCTTGGAAGAGTTGGCAGTACCTTTATATACAATCTTTACGGGAATGGCTCCGGAAGCGTTGAGACCTTCTACCATTTCCTTTGAATGGGCGTCTACCTTGACTACGGCATCTCCGCCATAGAGGAGCTGTGCTCCAGTTACCCACCATAGTTCATTGTTTTCAAATGCTTTAGTCATATCTTTTAGTGTTATTGGTTACTTTTTCTTCTGGCCGTAATAAGCGTTGGGGCCGTGTTTACGCTGATAATGTTTCTCAATGAGGAGAGGATTCATGGTAAGGGCGGGATTCACGCTGAAAGCGATGAAAGCCATCTTGGCGCACTGCTCCATGACCTTTGCGTTGTACACGGCATTGTCCGGAGACGTGCCCCAGGAGAAGGGACCGTGGTTCTTCACCAGGACTCCAGGAGTGTGATCCGGATTTATATTCCTGATATTCAGGAATTCATCCACAATCACCTTGCCGGTTTCAAGTTCATACTGGCCCTTTACCTCGGCCTCCGTCATATCCCTTGTGCAGGGGATGTCCTTGTAGAAGTAATCGGCATGCGTGGTGCCGATATTGGGGATATCCTTCCCCGCCTGGGCGAACGCCGTAGCGTAGGTAGAGTGGGTATGGACCACGCCCTGGATATTGGGGAATGCCCTGTAAAGCTCCAGATGGGTAGGGGTGTCGGAGGAGGGATTCAGTTCCCCTTCCACCACCTTTCCTGTAGCGAGGTCAACCACCACCATATCGGAGGGTTTCATGTTGTCATAGCTTACGCCGCTGGGCTTTATCACAACCAGGCCCTTTTCGCGGTCTATTCCGGAGACATTGCCCCAGGTGAATATCACAAGACCCTGTTTTACAAGGTCCAGATTTGCCTTGCAAACCTTTTCTTTCAGAGTTTCAAGCATAGACTACCAGAAATAGATGTAGAAAGCTACGGTAAAGGCAAGGATGATGACAGTGTGGACAATGTCCCACTTGTTCCAGGATGCACGGGTAGCAGCCTTCTGCTCAGCAGTGGCGGTACCAAAGCACAGACCCTTGATCTGGGAGTCCTGAGGCTTGGAAGTGAGGAGGCTAACAACGATTGCAAACACAACGCAGAACAGGAACATCCAAACGCCGAACGCATATACGTTCATCTCGTTGAACAGGTAGGTGAACACGTTGTGGGCATCCGGATTCACAATCATGGTTATAAGGCGGGTGAAGCCAATCACCAGACCAACGATAAGGGTCCACATGCCGGCCTTGGGGCTGGTTCTCTTCCAGCAGATACCAAGGAGGAACACGGAGGCGATTGCCGGAGCCAGGAGGCTCTGGATACTCTGGATGTAGTCATACAGGCTCTTGCCCATTGCCTGGATTACAAATATCCACAGTACGCCAAGCACCACAACCACAACCGTTGCCATACGGCCGATGTGAACGAGCTTCTTTTCATCCGTTTCAGGGTGACGGCGCTTGTAGATGTCAATTGTATAGAGCATGGCCGATGAATTGTAGAGTGAGGCCAGAGAGCTCATGAGGGCGGCAAGGATACCGCAGATTACAACTCCCTTGAGGCCTACGGGCAGGAGAGTATTGACCAGCATGGGGAAAGCGAGGTCCGGATTCTGGAGCGCGCCAGTTGCGGCATCCGGAATAAGGGCTGCGGAAAGCTGTGCGCCTATTACGGAATCAGGCTTTTTGGTGAGGGCGAAGGCAATCATGCCGGGAATGAGGAAAAGGAACACGGGGAGGAGCTTGAGGTATGCCCCGAAGATAGTGCCGCGGCGGGCTTCCTTCTGGTCTTTTCCGGAAAGGACCCTCTGGACGATGAACTGGTCCGTGCACCAGTACCAGAAGCCTATGATGGCGGATCCGAACAGGGCGCCGTACCAGGGGAAGGCCTTGTCCTGGCCGCTTCTCATAAGGGTTGTCATGTCATCTCCGAGGTCATTCACGGGCTGGGATCCGCAGATATCCATCATGGCATTCCAGCCGCCCAGTTCCCTAAGACCAAGGTACAGGATGACAAGGGATCCCACAAGGAGGATAGGCGTCTGGAGGACGGATGTCTTAAGGACGGACTCCATGCCGCCGATAACCGTATAGATTGCAGTGATTATAACAAGGGCCAGTGCCGCCACCCAGAAATTGATTCCGAGGAGGGTGTTGAGGGCAAGGCCGCCGGCAAGCACGGTTACGGAAACCTTGGTGAGGACATAGCTTGCAAGTGAGATATAGGTGAGGATACCACGGCTTTGCTTGTTGTAACGTTTCTCAAGGAACTCAGGCATGGTGTAAACCATGCTGCGCTCATAGAAAGGAACGAACACCCAGCCCAGGATGAGAATCATCCAGCCCTGGATTTCCCAGTGGGCCTGGGCCATACCGGAAGTTGCGCCGGCGCCAGCAAGGCCGATAAGGTGCTCCGAACCGATGTTGGAGGCAAAGATGGATGCACCGATTGCAATCCAGGTTGCTGTGCGTCCGCTCAGGAAATAATCTCCGGAAGTTTCTTTCTTTTTACGGGAGACATCCCACACGATCCAGATCATTGCCACAAAGAAGAGGGCAATCACAATCCAGTCCCAGGATGCCAGCGAAATACGGTTTAAGTCCGCTGCTGCGGTCAGGAAAAGGTACTTAGATGACATATTTTTTGATTTTGGTTATTATTATCAATATGTAGCATACAAAATTACAAAATAAATCAATGCCTCCCTTGTAACAATCGTCCAAAAAAGGTGGACAAATGTCCAGCCGCCTTGAATGTGAGAGAAAAAAACGTATCTTTGACATATGATTAAAAAATTACTGGCCACTGCCTTCATCCTTGCCTGCCTTGCAGGATGCAAAGAGAAAGCCCAAGAATCCGTCTGGTTCCCGGGAGCCCTCAATCCACTCACATTCACGGACATCCCGGACAACGACATCATCCGCGTGGGAGAAGACTACTACATGGTGTCCACAACCATGTTCTTCTGCCCCGGAGCGCCTATAATGCACTCGAAAGACCTTGTGCACTGGCGCATAGTGAGTTATATTTATGACTGCCTGGAGGACGACGACATCTATAATCTCCGTGACGGCAAAAACGCCTACGGAGCGGGCCAGTGGGCCACGTCCCTGAGGTACAACGACGGCGTCTACTACGCTCTTTTTGTGGCCAACGACCAGAAAAAGAGTTACTTATACAAAACAACGGACATAGTGAACGGCCCGTGGGAGCGCACTGTATTTGACGACTGGTTCTTCCACGACCCTTCCCTGCTTTTTGACGGCGGCCGCCTTTGGGTTGTCTGGGGCAACGGAGACCTGAAACTTATAGAGCTGGAGCCTGACGGCAGCGCCGTAAAGGCCGGTGCAGAGGAAAAAGTCATCCTCAGCGCCCCCTCAAAGGGCTGGGGACTCAGGGCCGAAGGTGCTCACCTGTATCATATCGGCGATTATTATTACATCCTTGAGATTGACTGGCCAAAGAAAGACATCAGGCAGGCAACCTGCTGGAGGAGCCGGAACATCGACGGCCCGTATGAGAGCAAGGTTGTGCTGAAGGGCACCCTTGACGGCAGGAAGCGGGACGGTATTGCCCAGGGACCCTTCGTAGACCTCCCTGACGGCAGGTGGTACGCCATCCAGTTCCAGGACCACGGGGCTGTAGGCCGTATTCCTACACTGCAGAAAGTCACATGGGTGGACGGATGGCCCATTATGGGAGAGGGCGGAGTGCCGGAGCAGAATCCGGAGGCTCCCCTTCCCTTCAATGGAGAGAATTATGTATGGGACAGCGACGACTTCTCAACCGACACACTCGCGCTTGTGTGGCAGTGGAACCACAAGGCCCCGGAAGACTGGTCCCTGACAGAGCGTCCCGGCTGGTTCACCCTCAAGGCACATCCGGCCGATGGAATTGCCAGCGCCCGCGGAACGCTTACCCAGAGAACGGTTGGTCCGCGCTGCACAAGCGAGACTTTTGTGGACGGATCGGCCCTTGGAATTGGGGACGAAGCCGGAATCTGCGCCTTCCAAAGCCTCAGCGCAAGGATAGGTGTGGAGAGGGCACATGATGGAAGCCTCAGCATTATTGCCCGCCACCGGGAGAAAAAAGTCTTTGAAAAGCCCCTGGAAGGGACATCGGCCTACCTTAAGATACGCTTTGTGTTCACTCCGGTGGAGGATGGTGATAAAGAGGACACCGCCTTCCTCAGTTATTCGGAAGACGGTATCTCATGGACCGAGGCGCCCTTCACGCTTGAGATGAAGTACACGCTGGATTATTTCACGGGTTACAGGGCAGCCCTCTATTGCTTTGGACCCGGAGGCGGAGAAGCCTCCTTCGACTGGTTCAGGCAACAGGCCTATTGACGCTCAAGCACAAAGATGCTGAACGAGAGGGCAGGTACGCTGGTTTCCAGCTGCTTGCCCTCTCCTTCAAAGTCAAGGGGAAGAGGAACTATGTCTTCCGGATTCCTGAGGGTGTTGTCCTCAAACTTGCGGTCGGCCATAAGGCGCATGCCGCCGTCGGCTTTCAAGGTGGCCTTCTTCTTTAGGCCAGTGAAATTGAGGGTAATATCACGGGCTTCCTCCGAGGTATTCACAACCTTCACGTAAACCTTGTCTCCGTCAAGAACGGCGCTTGCAAAGAGGCCGCCCTGGCCGGGGGCACCGGTAACATTTTTGCCTCCCATCTGCAGTTTTAGGGTGTTTTTGCCCCTGAACTGGCCATAGAGCTGCTGAACGTACCAGCTCACGGTGCGGAAACTTCTGAGGTTGTCGTACCAGATAAGGTCCGGACGCCACTGCCAGCCCTCCACATGGGCAAACAGGGGTGCATAGGTGGCCATATGCACAACATCGGCGTTGCGCTCAATGCCGGTCATGAAGGCCGCTTCCAGAAGGGATGCATAGGCGTGGTTCCACTTTTTGCCCTTGGCGTGGCAGGCGTACTCACCGGCAAATACCTTGGGGCCCTTGCGGTCATAATTGTCGTAGCGGGCGCCCTGGGAGAGGAACCAGTCGTACGGACGGTAGAAGTGCTCGTCTACAAGGTCTGCCTTGAGGCGCTTCATTTCCGGCCAGAGGTAATCGAACTGCTTTCCTTCGGAGTCCGGGCCGCTGGAGCCGACAACCTTCATTTCAGGATATGCTGCACGGATAGCTTTCAGGAAAGGCTCCAGATGCTCAGGATAAAGGGAATCCCACTGCTCATTTCCAATGCCGATGAATTTCATATTGAAGGGAGCGGGGTGTCCCATTGCGGCTCGGATGCTTCCCCACTTGGAATCTGCGGGGCCGTTTGCGAATTCTATGAGGTCCAGGGCATCCTGGATGAAGGGCTGGAGTTCGTCCACGGGGCAATGGGCATCCTTATTCTCATTCTGGAACTGGCAAGCAAGGCCGCAGCTGAGGATGGGAAGGGGCTCTGCGCCAATTTCCTCGCTGAGCTGGAAGAACTCAAAGAAGCCAAGACCATAACTCTGGTAATAGTTAGGATAGAAACGGTGAGGGAAGGTATATTCCCAGCGGTTCTCATTGAGGGGACGGTTTTCCACGGGGCCCACGGAGTTTTTCCAGTTGTAGCGGGTCTCAAGGTCTGTTCCTTCCACAATGCAGCCTCCGGGGAAGCGGAAGATGCCGGGCTTAAGGTCTGCCAGCGCCTGGGCAAGATCCTTTCTGAGACCATTCTCATGGCCTTTCCAGGTGTCTTCGGGGAACAGGGACACGTGCTCCAGATCCACAGCCTTGCGGTCTCCAACAAGGAAAATGCGGAGGGACGATTTCTGGAGGGTGGCATCAGGAGATATTGTGAGCTGATATTTCTTCCACTCCTTGCCATACACCTTCAGGGTATCCTGGCAGAGGAAATGGTTCTCTCCCATGGAAGCTGTATTGACAAGCTCTACCCTAAGGGAAGAGGACCCTCCATCCGGAACACGGGCCCAGACGGAGAAACGGTATTTTTCTCCTTCCTTAACGCCTATTCCAAAATAGCCTTCGTTGTCAAGCCCCGTCCACTTGTGCGGATGACCGGGATCCTGAAGGCGTACATAATGAGGGTTTTTCTCAAAGGGGCCGTCTTCCCTCACTTCCACCTTTCCAAAGGCCTTCCAGCCCTGGAGAGGATCTACGGGAAATTCAAATGAGCGGTTTTTCACCAGTTCTGCATAAAGGCCGCCGTCTCCCGCATAGTTGATATCCTCGAAGAAAATACCGTACATGGTTTCCTGGATAGGAGAACCGGGCTTCTTGAGGTCCACATCAAGGGTAAAAGACTGAGCCAGAAGACTTGCAGGAAGCAAGGCCCAAAAAAGGGAAACGATAATTTTGCCGATTTTCATGATTACAAGGGGTTATCAGTCTGTTATTTTGCAAATATAGTTATATTTGCATTATAACAAGGTGGACAAATGAACAATACGGGTGTAAAAATAATCACGGCATTGTACATTCTGACCGGATTCTTCAGCGTTCCGGCTCATGCCAACAAACCATTTGAGGACCAGTATATTATACGGGATTTTTCCATGGAAGACGGCCTTCCTTGTGATTTCATAGACGATTTACACGTGGACAAGGCAGGCTTTGTGTGGGTTGCAACGGCAGGAGGAGGGCTGTGCCGCCTGGACGGCTATGACATCCTCCAGTTCGGGGCTTCCGGACCTCACGCCCTTAAGAGCAGTTTTGTAAAAAAGCTGGCAGAGGATTCCTTCGGACGCCTTTGGATAGCATCTGAAGGCGGCCTGGACATACTGAGCCTGAAGACACTGACACTGACAGATGCAGGTATTCAATTACCTGAAGATCCGGAAAACCCCATATGCCATCACATAACGTCGGACTCCAAGGGCGCCATCTGGACCTGCCTGGGGTCTACTTTATGGCGCTTCAGTTTTGATTCTGACGGAGCCGTAGAGGAAGCGCTTTCCTTTACTCACAGCAGCCTTGGAGGCAATGTGGTATTTGAGGACGTAGACTCTGACGGCAGCATCTGGATATGCCTGGACGGGCATATAAACAAAATATCAGTATCAAGGGATGGATCCCTGAAGGCCAGGGAACTATTCCCGCAATTGGACCTTGGGGCAGACACCTATGTCTCAGATTACCTTTCATCCGGAGACAGGCTCTGGATTTCTACGGAGCAGGGGCTCTACCTTCTTTATAAACCGTCCGGAGAATGGAAACGCTACGTTTCAGAGCCACGCAACCCCACTTCCCTGACACAGAATTTTGTAACATCGCTTGCAGTTGCGCCAAAGGGCCAGATCCTGGCTTCAACCCTTCACGGGCTCAATGTATTCAACCCTGTAAGCGGAGACTTTGAAAGGATGGGGGAAGACGTAATAAACGGGCTGGCCATTTACGGGGAACGTGTTATGATTGGCACGGAAACCCGCGGTCTCCGCATTATGGTACCCAAAACGCTGGACGTACACAACTTCACGCCCAACGCATCCAATCCCTCCAGTATTTCCGGAGGCGCCGTCAATGCAGTATGGCAGGAGCCGGAAGGAAGGCTCTGGATAGGGACGGTTGAAGGCGGTCTCAATATACTGGAAAAGGGAGAGGATCTCTTCAGACACATCACAAGGGCCTCAGGCGGTCTTGCCCACAACAGCGTGAGTTATCTTGAACCGGCCCCGGACGGAAATCTTTATGTTGGCACCTGGGGCGGAGGCATAGATGTGGTCTCAACCCGGAAACCATATAGGGTGATATCTCATATTCGCGGGGGCGAAGGATTTGCCGATTATATTGGAATACTGGCCTCAGACACCCGTAACGGACTGTTATGGGTGGGATCCAACAGGGGCATTTACATCTATGATCCCGCTCAAAGGATCTGGACTCCGGCCCTGGATGAGCCCGCTGAAGGCAGCATTGGTTCCTGCATAGATTCCAGCGGGCACCTGTGGATAGGCAGTCTCCACGGATTGTTTGTATTTGACCTCAATTCCCGCAGTGAAAACGGGCGCTTCCCCTATATGCATTATAAATATAAACTTGACGACCCGGAATCAAGGATTGAAGAGAAAGTATCGGCCGTCACGGAGATAAAGGACGGCGTAATGTGCATAGGAAGCAACGGATACGGCTTCTACATAGGACAGAGGCAGAAAG